>DFGW01000217.1 GCA_002372465.1 Butyrivibrio sp. UBA3740 | reverse complement strand
AACGGAAAGCAACTTAAACAACAGCTATTGGAAGGGAAATATAAACCTAATCCAGTTCGAAGGGTAGAAATACCCAAAGAAACAAAAGGCGAGTTCAGAAAACTTGGAGTACCAACAGTTGTAGACCGCGTCTTTCAACAGGCAATTACACAGGTACTTTCGCCTATTTACGAGGAGCAGTTTTCAGAAAACAGTTTTGGCTTTCGTCCATGTAGAGGTGCTCATGATGCACTAAAGCAATGCCAAGCAAATGTTAATGATGGATATGTATACGTGGTAGATATGGATTTGGAGAAATTCTTTGATACAGTATGTCAGAGTAAACTTATTGAAGTATTATCACGAACCATCAAGGATGGAAGAGTCATTTCACTAATCCACAAATATCTCAATGCTGGAGTGATTAGCAGAGGGATATTTGAAAAGACAGAAGTAGGAATGCCACAAGGTGGACCGCTAAGCCCATTGCTCAGTAACATAATGCTGAATGAATTAGACAAGGAATTAGAGCATAGGGGACACCGATTTGTTCGTTATGCAGACGACTGTATGATTTTCTGCAAAAGTAAGAAAAGTGCAGAAAGAACCTTGGAAAACATCATACCATTTATTGAAGGAAAGCTTTTCTTGAAGGTGAACAGAAATAAAACGTGTGTGGAACATATCAGCAGAGTTAAGTACCTTGGTTATAGCTTTTATAGGTATCGAGGCAAATGCAGATTTAGAGTTCATCCAAAATCTATCGTAAAGATGAAGGATAAAATCCGAGAATTAACAAAACGTAGCAATGGATGGGGAAATGGATATCGTGCATTAAAACTAACTCAATTTATAAGAGGATGGGTAAACTATTTTGGATTGGCGGATATGAAGAAGCTACTTCGAGAGGCAGATGAATGGCTAAGGCATAAGATAAGGACAATCTACTGGAAACAATGGAAGAAGGTTAAAACGAAATTCAAGGAACTCAAAAAGTTAGGCGTGGAAGAAGAAAAAGCGTGGGTATGCGCAAACATGCGAAATGGCAACTGGTATTGTGGTAGTTATTTTGTATTACAGACTGCGTTTAACAACAAGAAACTCCGTGAACTTGGATACCCAACATTCACAGAGTTTTATTTGAAAATATGTGAAAACTAGAGAAGCGCCGTATACGGAACCGTACGTACGGTGCTGTGGGAGGTCGGTAGATAAAATAATTATCTACCTCCTACCCGATCAGGTAAAGCGTTTTTTGGCTGTTGAATACTGGGCATTGATCTCCTGGAGAGCGGCTGTGTCGCCGTCCATGTTATCAGGGTGGTAGAGCTTTACAAGAGATTTGTACTTCTTGTCTACGCTTTCCCTGGAGCTGCAGCCTGCGAAGAAATCAAAGCTTCCTGAAGAAGCGGTATTATTGCGAGGGGCTTCTTCCTGTTCATTATACTCTTCATAGCCCCGGTAGTGTCTGCGACGCTTTGGATCGTCATAGTCATCTTCGAAGTCTTCAAAGTATTCGTCTTCGTATTCCTCGGCGTAATCGTCGTAATCGTCTTCGTAGTCTTCGGAATAATCGTCGCCATACTCCTCATCGAATTCTTCATCTTCGTAGAATTCATCCTCATCTACATCATCTTCGAAAAATTCATCCACAGGATCGGCTTCATATCTGCGACGGCGGCTATATCGGCGATCATCGTAATCATCATAGCCTTCGCGATCCTGCCTGTTATGGCTATATTCCGGTTCGTCTTCCACATCGAGGTCTTCAAAATCATCGTAGAAGTTTGCAGCTTTGCTGCGCTTTCCCTGGCGGATCTCCTTCCGCATCTCTTTGTCGCGGTTTTTGAGGAACTTGTCATAGCTCTTTTCATAGTGCCTTCTGCCTGCCTCGGGGAAGAGCTTGAAATAGCGCCCCTGTGCCTGCTTAAGGAATGATGAGCCTATAATTGCCCGCAGAAGATATAGGGCTGCATCCACCACCACTGCAATGAACAGGATGCTTCCAAAGCCTGAGAAAACCGAAAAGCACAGCAGCACGCATATTACCGGGAGGAACATGAGAATCGTCAGAATCAGTAGGAAGATGTAGGCGGGACTTCCATGAAGAGAGTAGACATTTCCCATCCACCAGGCCTTTAATTCGCCAAACATTTTGGAAACCACACGGCTGTCACGGACCAGGATCAAGCCTGCACCTTGTCTGACATCTTGTTCGTTAACGATATTTCCGGGAATATTGATCTCGGGGATTGGTGATTCGTTTTGTAAATCAAGGATTGTATCCGACTGAGCCTGCCCGGGAGCAATGTTGCCTGCGCCTATACAGAGCATGAATATGTTCACAAGAAACAGCATTACAAAAACAATACAAGTGATGGGAAGCACCACATACAGAAGTTTGAGAAATTTAAGGAAACTCTTCGCAAACCAGGAGATAAGCGAAAAGAATGCCTTAAGTCCATATATAAGAGCGCCGGTAACGGCGTTTACAATCATCGTTAATAGAGATACCATTTTCCTTTTCTCCAATCAAACACTTCTTCAATTATATGGAAAATAGTGCTCCACCACAAGCGATCAGATGTTGTCGATGGCTTTGAGCTCATCATCTGTGAAGGTTGTATTTTCGATTGCCCTTATGTTGTCCAGTATCTGGGATGGCTTTGATGCGCCGATAAGGACTGAGGTTACATAGTTGTCCTTGAGGATCCAGGCAAGAGCCATTTCAGCGAGGGTCTGTCCGCGGCGCTTTGCAATCTCATTGAGGGCACGTACACGGGAAATATTCTGCTCAACTTCGTTTTCGTTGAGGAACCGTCCGTCTGTGCGGATACGGCTGTCCGCAGGGATTCCTTCGAGATATCTGTCAGTGAGCATTCCCTGGGCAAGAGGAGAGAAGCAGATGATTCCCTTCTTCAGCTCTTTTGCCTTTTGCTTAAGACCGTTCTTTTCTATGGTTCTGTCAAAGATACTGTATTTGTTCTGATTGATGATAAAGGGAATCCTAAGGTCTTCTAATATCCTTGATGCCTTTTCAAGAGTTGGGCCGTCGTAATTCGAAAGACCTACATAAAGAGCCTTTCCGCTGTGGACGATCTGAGCAAGAGCACCCATGGTCTCTTCCAGTGGAGTCTGGGGATCCATTCTGTGGTGGTAGAAGATATCCACATAATCAAGGCGCATCCTCTGAAGTGACTGATCAAGGCTGGAAATGAGGTATTTCCTGCTTCCCCAGTCGCCGTAAGGCCCCGGCCACATACCATAGCCTGCCTTTGTGGAGATAATAAGCTCATCCCTGTAGGCTGAGAAATTCTCTTTTATTATCTTGCCGAAGTTTATCTCTGCACTTCCGGGCTCCGGGCCGTAGTTGTTGGCAAGATCAAAATGGGTTATTCCGTTATCAAAAGCTGTGAAGCACATCTGGACCATATTGTCGTAATTGCCTGTGTCACCGAAATTGTGCCAAAGGCCCAGTGATACTGCAGGCAACAAGAGCCCTGAATTGCCACAGCGGTTATATTTCATAGTGTTATATCTTTTTGCATCCGGATTATACATAATGCCTCCTTTCAAAAGTGCGTTTAATTGCATTATACCAGACCTAATGGGGACTTCCTTTTAAAAAATGTCGCGCCTCTTCTCAAAATGTGATATAGTGTAATTTGACTTATTATGCAGTACTTATGTATATTGATTTTTTCAGGAGGGATGATTATGGACGAAGGCTTGCCTTCTGTCAGTATTTTGGCTTTTTTTCTTATTCTCATAATTGATGTTTTTGTCAGTGGCTTTTGCATGGCACTGGAGCATGTGAGCAAGGATGAGATTGAGAAGAAAAGCAATGAGAAAAAAGACAAAATAAGCACTAAGCTGCTGGCACTTTTAGAGAGCAGGAGCCGGCTTAACGTGGCTATGCAGACGCTGACCAATCTGACCAATATGGTCATGGGAGGTTTTATAGCCACCAGGATCGTGGCCTATGTCAACAGATGGTTTGGCTTTGAAGGCGGCAGTGTACTTCATGTTCTTTTGATTATCATTACCGGCGTTGTGGTCATAATTCTTTTTACCGCCTTCGGTATACTTATTCCAAGGCGGCTTGCAGCAAGAGAGCCGGAGAAGTGGGCCTATGCCTGCTATTATCCCGCAAGCCTTTTGGGAGCAGCTCTTTTCCCGGTGGTGGCCGTTTCAAAGGCCCTTGCCTGGGGAGTCCTTCGTCTGTTTGGCATAAAGGATGACGATGACTATCTGGATGTAACTGAGGAAGAGATCAAGTCCATGGTTTCAGAAGGTCAGGAGCAGGGCGTGCTTCAGGAGTCCGAGGCGGATATGATCTCCAATATATTCGAGTTCTCTGATAAGGAAGCCCAGGACATCATGACTAACAGAAATGCCATGGTGGCCATAGATGCCAATGTAAGCCTTAAGGAAGCTGTGAGCTTCATGATGGATACCAACAATTCCAGATTCCCTGTGTATCTTGATGATATCGATCATATCATTGGAATCATGCACATAAGGGATGCCATGAAAAAGCTCTCCGAGGAGACGGACGAAGAGCTTCCCATCAGGAAGATCAAAGGTCTGCTTCGTCAGCCCAAGTTCGTACCTGAGACCAGAAATATTGACTCCCTTTTCCACAGCATGCAGTCTTCCAAGACTCAGATGGTAATTGTCATCGACGAGTACGGACAGACAGCCGGTCTTGTTTCCATGGAGGATATCCTGGAGGAGATCGTGGGCAACATAATGGATGAGTATGATGAAGATGAGAACTACATCAGACCCACCAGGAATGCAGGAGAGTTTACAGTGGACGGCAAGACTCCGCTGGAAGTACTTGAAAAGAGGTTTAAGATCTCTTTTGAAGAGAGCGAGTTTGAAACCCTCAACGGTTTCCTGATTTCTAAGCTGGACAGGATACCGGATAATGATGAGGATTTCGAGATAGCAGTTGATGGCTATAATTTCAAGATCCTTTCGGTTCAGAATCACATGGTGGAGAGCGTTCTGCTTACCAGGCTCCCACAGGAGACTGAAGAAAAAGAGGATGAGAATTTAGAAATAGCAAAATAAATTAAGCACTAAGTAATATGAAAGGAAGTTTTTATGTCAGGACATTCAAAGTTTGCAAACATCAAGCACAAGAAAGAAAAGAATGATGCAGCAAAGGGTAAGATCTTTACCATCATTGGAAGAGAGATCGCTGTTGCAGTAAAAGAGGGTGGTCCGGATCCGGCCAACAACTTTAAGCTTGCACAGGTAATCGCAAAGGCTAAGGCTAACAACATGCCTAACGACACCATTGACCGTGGTATCAAGAAGGCTTCAGGTGCCGAGGGCAACGTGGATTACAAGAACATCACTTACGAAGGATATGGCCCTGGCGGAACAGCCATCATTGTTGAGGCTCTTACAGATAATCAGAACAGAACTGCTTCTAACGTTAAGGCTGCTTTTTCAAAGGGCAACGGTAACGTTGGAACTCCCGGATGTGTATCCTACATGTTTGACAACAAGGGACAGATCCTTATCGACAAGGAAGAGTGCAGCATGTCTGCCGATGACCTTATGATGCTGGTTCTTGACGCAGGCGCTGATGATTTCAACGAGGAAGAAGACAGCTATGAGATCCTTACAACACCTGAGAATTTCCAGGCAGTTGTTGAGGCTCTTAATAAGGAGAATGTAGTTACAGCTTCTGCTGAGGTTACAATGATTCCTCAGAACTACGTTGCAGTAACCGATCCTGAGAACGTTAAGTATCTTCAGAGAATCCTTGATCTTCTTGACGAGGATGATGACGTTCAGGCTGTTTACCACAACTGGGAAGAGCCTGAGGAGTAATCTCAAAGGCGCCCGGATCAGGGGAAATAGTCCGGGAGAAATCCGGATCATTCCGGAAAAGAAATATAGACATATAATGGGGGTCCTGAAAAATGAAACTAAGGCGTACGTTGCCGGCAATCTGCATCTGGGTTGTGTTCGTATTATTCGATATTGTCATGGTGGCAAGCAGCAGTTATTTTTCGGGGCTCTTTCCATCTGAAAATCTTTTAGTATATGTGGGAATCTTTACCGCCCTCAGCATTTTAGCCATGGGAGTTCTGACCTTTGCGCTGGGGCGGCTCAGTGACCATCTCATGGTACACGATTTTGTGAACAGGATTGGCTTTAGGACGTTTTACGACATAGTCATTGCCCTTATTATCGTGGCCGGCGTCTGGTACAGGCTTGAACTGTTAGGAAACACTTCGGGAGATATTACCGGAAAGTTTAGCCTTTATGAGAACGCCATGGTGGGAGGAACCAACCTCACACCGGAGTATGATCTTTTATCAATCATCTATTCAGGGGTTCTGAAATTTATCCTTTTTTTTACAGGGAACATCATTTCCGTTCCTTTCTTTTTCCAGATCGCATGTTTTACCATATTTATGATACTGGGATTTTTTACAGTCAGAATTTTGCTTGGAAAATCCGCTGCACTGGTATTTACGGCCTATGTGGCTTTTATGCCGGTATTTACCACAGCTTTTACAGGACTTACCTTGTCCACTGATTACCTGTTCATGGCTATGTTCGGACTTGAACTGCTCTTTGTGGCCCTGTACCTTAAAGGCGCCTATGAGGGAGTTTACAAGTCTGCCGGATGGGTTATCTGGTATATAATCGTTGGAATAACTGTGGGCTTTATGGCCTATGTAGATGCCGGGACCATTATCATGATCCTGCCATTTCTTCTGGCCCCTTTGTTCTTCTATGGGAAGAGCCCTAAGAATGAAGTGATGGGCATCTTGGTCATCATTCTGGGTGCGCTTTTGGCATTCTTTGGAATGGTGGCTCAGGAAGCCGGCTTTGAGATGCTGGGAGAGAGGCTGTCCAACTGGGCATCCTACTATTTCCATAACCTGAATATCATCAGTATGTTCTGGACCTACACAGATCACAAGCTCCTTTATCTGATTACTGTTGTGGCTATGTCCGGTGTACTGGTGGGATTTTGGAAGAACAGGAAGATTGAAAAGATATCTCCCTGGCTCTTATCACTTATCTTCATGTTTGCAACTGTTCCCTTCATGGGGGCTACAAGGATGAACACACAGGCCTTTGTGACAGTATACTATGCGCTGATCCTTGGCTGTGTTGCATCACTGATCACACTTCCGGCTGATGAAGACAGCGAGGTGGCAGAAGCTAAAGAATCTGCTCCAAGTGCAGGTATCTCTACGGTGGTTGAGCCTGAAGGTGGGTATCTGGATGACGAGGATGAAAAAGAAACTGAAGCTATAGAGCAGAGCACCACTGAGGCTGGGTCCACTGAGGCCATGGAGCCTTTATCTGAAAAGCGTTATGTTCCGGAGGGCATGGTCCTTCCCGAGGATGATGAAGACGTTGATCTTACTCCTCGCATGAAGATGCCTGAATATAAAGGTGCACTTGGTTCTGATGGCAAGCGTGAGAAGATCCATATTTATCGCCATGGAGAAGATAATAGCATCGAAGAGCAGGAAGAAGTCGCAACTGCAGAGCATGCAGAGGAAGCTGAGCAGATAGAAGAATCTGCCGGACAAGAGAAGGCAAAGACAGAGTATGTCGTAACCAGTGATGAAAGCCCTAAGGCTCCCCAGGAACATCACTTTGAAGAAGCTAAGGATGACTTTGACATTGCTTTCAGACCCGGTGATGATTTCGATTTTTAAATATTAAATTATGGAGACAGTTCATGAGATTAGAAGATTTAGCAACTTATGAAATTATAGAAAGGCGCAGGATCGACGATCTTAATTCAGAGAGTTACCTGATGAGACACAAAAAGACCGGGGCAAGAGTAGCTCTTTTGTCCAATGATGATGACAATAAGGTCTTTGCCATAGGCTTCAGGACTCCTCCCAAGAACTCCACCGGAGTTGCACATATCATCGAGCATACTGTGCTTTGCGGCTCAAAGGAGTTCCCTGTAAAGGATCCCTTTGTTGAGCTGGTAAAGGGCTCACTTAACACCTTTCTGAATGCCATGACTTATCCCGATAAGACTGTGTATCCTGTGGCAAGTTGCAATGACGCTGACTTCCAGAATCTGATGCACGTCTATCTGGATGCGGTTTTTTATCCCAATATATATAAGACCGACAAGATCTTCCGCCAGGAGGGCTGGCACTATGAGATGGAGGATGAAAACAGCGACCTTACCATCAACGGAGTTGTTTACAACGAGATGAAGGGTGCCTTCTCATCTGCTGATGACATGCTTTCAAGGGAGATCCAGAATTCCCTTTATCCCGATACTACCTATGGCATCGAGTCCGGTGGAGATCCTGATGTGATCCCGGAGCTTACCTATGAGGAGTACCTGGATTTCCACAGGAAGTACTATCATCCTTCCAACAGCTATATATACCTCTTCGGTAACATGGATATGGCCGAGAAGCTTGATTATATCGACAAGAATTATCTTTCTGCCTTCGATAAGCTTGAAGTGGATTCAGAAATCGGATCCCAGAAGGCATTTGATGCACCAAAAGAGATAACAAAGCCCTATCCCGTTCTTCCACAGGAGGACCTGTCCAAAAACACCTATCTGTCCTATAACTGCAGCGTAGGATCAACTCTGGATTCCAAGGTATACATTGCCTTTGATATTCTGGACTATGCTCTTTGTTCTGCACCCGGGGCTCCCATCAAGAAGGCTCTTATAGAAAAGGGCATCGGACAGGACGTTTACAGCGAGTATGACAACGGCATCAAGCAGCCGATATTCTCGATCATTGCCAAGAACGCAGATGCCTCCCAGAAGGAGGAGTTTGTTAATACAATAAGGGAAGTTTTGCAGGAGCAGATAGAAAAGGGCATTGACAAGAAATCCCTTATGGCAGGTCTTTCCTACGATGAGTTCAAGTACCGTGAGGCAGATTTTGGAAGATTTCCAAAGGGGCTTTTGTATGGTCTTCAGGTTCTGGACAGCTGGCTTTATGATGATATGAAGCCCTGGATAAATGTCGAGGCCAACGCCACCTTTGCTGAGCTTAAGAAGGAAGCAGAGGGCAGATATTTTGAAGAACTGGCCAGAAAGTATCTTCTTGATAACCCTCACAGGACAGTGGTTGTGCTTGAGCCTGAACAGGGACTTACAGAGAAGAAGGACGAAGCCCTTAAAAAGAAGCTTCAGGACTATAAGAACTCTCTCTCCAAAGAGGAGATAAGTAAGATCGTCAAGGATACAAAGGAGCTTAAGGAATACCAGGATACTCCGGATGATCCTAAGGACCTTGCCAGGATCCCGCTTCTTAAGCTTTCCGACATGCGAAAGGAATCAGAGAAGTTCATCTACGAGCTTAGAGAAGCAGATGGCAACAGGATTCTTTTCCATGATGTTTTCACCAACGGAATCGCCTACATCAGCTTTGTCTTTGACATGGCCAATGTGGATGAAGCTCTTTTGCCCTATGCATCATCCCTGAAAAAGGTCCTTGGTATGCTCAATACCGAGCACTATGAGTATGGCGACCTCTACAATGAGATCAACATAAGGACCGGTGGAATAAGCGGATCCATCAGCACCTACACCGATTCTGATGATGTTAAGAAGTTTCAGACCAAGTTTGAGGTCAGCGTAAAGGTTCTTCACGAGAACCTTGAGCACGCCTTTAGCCTGGTAAAAGAAATACTGACAGCGACAAGGTTTGACGACGTAAAGAGACTTAAGGAGATCTTTGGAGAGCAGTACGCAAGGCTTTCCGGGGATCTGTCTTCAGCCGGTCACCAGAGCGCTGCCATAAGAGCAATGTCTTATATTTCGCCTTCCGCCATGGTTTCCGACAATGTGAGCGGGATCGGATATTTCAGGCACCTTGAGGGAGTTAACAAGGCTCTTGATACAGACGAGGGTGCAAAAGAGCTTATAGACAAATTAAAGCTCCTTAGCAAGCTGATCTTCAGACCTGAGAATCTTTTAGTGGACATAACAGGAACTGATAAGGAGTATCAGGGCCTGGAGGACCAGGTAAAAGAGTTTGTTAAAGCACTTTACACTGAAGATGTTCCCAAAGGCAGCCTTAAGCTTGTACCGGTCAGGAAAAACGAGGCCTTCAAGACCGCCGGGCAGGTTCAGTATGTATGCCGAGCCGGAAACTTTGCAAACCACGGACTTAACTATAACGGAGCCCTGCGTGTTCTTAAGGTTATGATGGGCTACGATTACCTCTGGAAGAACATAAGAATCCTGGGCGGAGCCTATGGCTGTATGAGCAGCTTTGCCAAGAATGGTGATTCTGCCTTTGTGACCTACAGAGATCCTAACCTTACAGGAAGTATTGATGTGTTTGAGAAAGCATCAGATTATCTAAAGGAGTTTGATGCTGACGACAGAACTATCCTTCAGTATATTATCGGGGCAATTTCAGATCTGGATACACCTAAGACCCCTTCAGCAAAGGGAAGCTACGGTCTTACAGCTTTTTTGTGTAACGCCAGGATGGAGAACATCCAGAAAAACAGGGATGAGCTCCTTGCAACCACCAAAGATACCATCAGAAGTCTGGCTCAGTATGTGGATGCCTTTATGTCTGATGAGTGCCTTTGTGTTATCGGCTCTTCAGATAAGATAGACGAAGCCAAAGACTCTTTTGACAGGATTGAGCAGCTCCTTGGCAGATAAAAAGGAGAGGAAAGATATGAAAAAGAGACATATAGGGATAATACTTGCAACATATATGACAGCAGCTCTTGCACTATGTGCATGTGGTTCTTCCGCTTCATCAAAAGGTAGCTACATGGCTACAGAGAGCAGTGTGGAAGCGCCTGCTGCAGGGGATGGTGTATATGAGGAAGCAGCCATGGATATGGCTGACAGCAAGATGGCAAACGGCAGTGAAGCCGGAGAAGTTATAGATACTTCAAGCCGAAAGCTCATTACCACAGTTAACATGTCGGCTGAGACAGAAGACCTTGATACTACCGTGGCTACCCTTGAGAGTAAGGTAAAGGAGCTTGGTGGATACATTGAATCCAGCAACATCTACAATGGCTCGGGCAATTACAGGTCCTCCAGAAGTGCCAGCCTTACTGCAAGGATTCCTGCCAGCAGACTGGATGAGTTTGTTGAATCCGTGGAAGGCTCCAACAATATTGTCAACAAGTCGGTAACTGTGGATGACGTCACCCTGACCTATGTGGATATTGAGAGCAGGAAGAAGTCTCTTAAGACCGAGGAAAAGCGCCTTCTTGAGATATTGGAAAAGGCCGAGACGGTAGAAGATATTATCGCCATTGAGGATAAGCTGGCAAATGTAAGATACGAGCTTGAGAGCATAGAACCCCAGCTTCGAAGCTATGACAACCTGGTGGATTACAGTACGGTTTATCTGGATATTCAGGAGGTTGCTGTATTTACGCCGGTGGAGAAAGAGAGCGCTTTTTCCAGGATGCAGAAGGGCTTTATGCAAAGCCTTGAGGATGTGAGAGATGGACTTGTAGAATTCTGCATCTGGCTAGTTACACACATTCCGCAGATATTAGTTTTGGTGATAGTGATCGCAGTAATTATCCTGATCATTAGAGCTATCATTAAGGGCGGGAAAAAGAGAAAAGCTAAGAAGCTTGCCAAAATGCAGGCTCTGTAT
>DFGW01000193.1 GCA_002372465.1 Butyrivibrio sp. UBA3740 | reverse complement strand
CAATGCTGAAAAACAAAGGGGCATATAGGGAAATGCGCGATGTAATGCATTGTTATCCTTACAAGAATATTTCTGAAAAAGTGGAGTATAAAAAGCTTTCAGCTTACCATAAAACATTGTTTTGGGCGTTAAAAGTTAATTCACCAAGACTTGTTTATATTTTTTTTACAGCAAGAAGACTAGCCAAAAGCCTATTGTAAAAAGATCGGATACATAAATGAAAAGTAAAATTAAACTTGTTGATGTACTTGAATATGGAATTGCTCTTTTAGCCATACTTGATTGCAACACAGTGTATTCAAAGATAATAGGCTCTTCTTTTACGTCTTTTACGCCTTATATTGCTGTGGGGTTGGGGATGCTATTACTAGTTAAGCTTAATAAGGCCAGAGTTTCTTTGGGCAATTTATGGCGTTGTATCCTGTTTCTGGGATTCTATTTTGTTGCCATTGGAATGCTCTATCTTAACAATGGCAGATTTAGTCCATCTCCGCTTGGCTTTGTTGTAAAGTTTTTTGTTACTTTCCCCCTCTTAATGCTTGTTTTTTTATTTGATAGTAATTGCCCATATTCTATTTTCAAAAAGTATACAAACCTGATGTATGTGATTGCGATAGTTTCTCTTATTTTTTGGATACTGGCATCACAAGCACATTTATTGAAACCAACAACTTATTTCTATGTAAATTGGGGGAATCCATTTAGATATCCTGTTTATGCCTATGTTTATGTTGAGAGGCAGGTTGAATATTTCTTTGGTGCCAGAATAGTAAGAAATATTGGCTTTTTTGCAGAGGCACCTATGTACAGCGCGGCACTTGTCATTGCCATGACATTGGAGCTTTTTGTTGGGGCCAGAAGTAAAGCCAAGGTTGTAATCTTTTACATTGCGATTATTACAACATTTTCTACTACTGGTCTGTTGTTGGGAATCACTGTTTACGTTGTGGATTTTATGTTGTTGAGGGTGAAATCCAGAAACCAGTTTTGGGTCAAACTCATTTTGGGATTTGCGATTCTGATTGTCAGAGTAATATCTTTTGTGGCTATTTTTATGCAGAAAGCCACTTCAACTCTAAGCTGGTCAGGAAGACTTCTTAGTATAGTTGAAGGATATAAGGTTATGAAAGATAATCCACTTTACGGATGCGGATATAGGAGTTTTAAAGCCTATTTAAAGTATATGCCCGCATATAGAGCAAGAGCTAACATGGGGACAGGAGGATCTGCTTCTGGAATAGGCTCTTTGATGGGGCAATGCGGATTGATTCTTACAGGCATTTATTTACTGTCTTTTTGGTTTTACATCGTGAAATCCTGGAAAAACGGAGACAGCAGGAGAATGATTTTTGCTTTAATAATGCTTGTAATGTTATTCTTTTCGGTTATTCAGTACACATTCATTATGCTGATCCTGATCGCGTATTTTTATTCGGAGTGCCTAAACAGGGAAAGCATAGAATTATCTTTTGACCGGGGGTATGTTAGTTGAAAAAAGTTGGGATTATTACTTACCATGCAGCTTATAACTTTGGGTCAGAACTCCAGGCCTATGCCTTATGTCAGACACTTTTGGACAATGGATATTCTGCAAACATAATCAATTACCGACCTGATGCCCAAAAGGCATACTATGCACTGTATAGAACAAAGTGTGGCATTAAGAATTTTGCTAAAGATTTTTTACGTATTCCATATCATGTGCAGAGAAAAAAACGTCAGGACAGATTTGAATCATTTATTAGTGCTTATCTTAAACCGGTTGGTGAGTATAGCATGCTGGAGGATACTAAGGATTTTTATGATTTATATGACACTATAATCAGCGGCAGTGATCAGGTCTGGAATAAAAGATCCTGGGAATTAAGGTATGTTGACTGGAAGTATATGGACCCATACCTGTTAGTGGGATTTGGCGGAAAGAAAGTTTCCTATGCTTCTTCCTTTGGATCTATGAAGGAAGATGAGATAAGAAGTATTTTACCTAAGATAGAAGATTTTGACTATGTATCTTTTAGAGAAAAAAGTTCCATAGATTTGTTTAGCCGGCTGAGCAACATGGAAGTAAGTATGGTTCTTGATCCTACACTTTTATTAAGCAAAGATCAGTGGATACGGAAACTGGATCTAAAGGAAAAGAAAAATGAACCATATATACTCTATTATTCTCTGGCCGGCTACAATGAACAGCTAAAAAGAAGAGAAAATGTGATAAGGTTTGCGAAGGACCGCAAGGCCAGGATTCGTGTAGTATCGCCGGCATGTGATATAAGCTACCCCAAAGAGTGTGCAGATATTATGAGAGATTATGGCCCTATAGAGTTTTTGGAAGCCTTATACAATGCTGAGTGTGTAGTGACGGATTCTTATCATGGCACAATTTTGGCTATAAATTTTCATAAGGAGTTTGTATCCTTCTGCGGTAAAGGCGGATCTGAGCATAGGAAAAGAGACGTATTAAACTTACTGGGGCTTTCGGACAGGGCTGTTGAAGAGCCCGATGAACTACAAAACCTAAAAATGTCAGAGATAGATTATGCAGAAGTGAGTACCATACTTGAAGAAAAAAGATCAGACAGTCTGGAATACCTGAAAGAAGCGTTGGGGGAACAAGTTGAATAAACAGGACTTTTTTAAACTACATTTTTATAAATACAATTTTTCAAAATACAGTGAAATGATAAAAAAGGATGAGGTATTTAATGCTTCGTTCAGAGGGTATGTGGATAGATTACCTGATTCAAAGAAACGAGAATATGAGTACAAGGCTGTATTGCTATACAGAAAGTATCAGGCTAATTATGATACCATCTGGCGTTATTTTTATGCTATTAAGCTAAAGCGATTTGCACGTAAAACAGGAATAGATTTCATGGGGAACCATACTATAGGAGAAGGACTGATCATAGGTCACTGGGGAAGGATCGTGGTCAATGGAAATGTGAAGTTTGGTAATGAAATCATGCTGACTCATGGAGTTACCATAGGACGTGATATCAGAGGCAAGAGAAAGGGAGTGCCTACCTTTGGAAACAGGGTCTGCATAAGGACCGGATCCACAGTTGTAGGCAATATAACAATAGGTGATGATGTACTAATTGCCCCCAATACCTTTGTGAATTTTGATGTGCCTAGTCATTCTGTGGTAATTGGAAATCCAGCTGTTATCCATCATAAGGAGAATGCGACTCAGGGACATTTGGGAGAAATGTATGGGTGAAAAGTGGCCGATAGCATATGCCTGCTATAACGATGATCTGGATATAAGAATTGAAAGTACATCGGGCGGAATATTCACTTCCATAGCAGCGTATTTGATTACAAGACATGCTGCAGTGGTATATGGTGCTTCATTTGATAATGACTACAGGGTAAGCCATTGTCGTTGCAGAAGTATCAGTGATCTTGGTAAGCTTCGTGGTTCAAAATATCCTCAAAGTAATCTTGGAGATACATTCTTTAAAGTTAAAAGAGATCTGGACTCAGGGGAAACTGTTCTTTTTGTTGGAACGCCTTGTCAGGTCGAGGGGCTATTATCCTATATCGGATCATTTGGCTTAAGCGAAAAACTTTATACTATGGATTTTGTCTGTCATGGTGTGGCATCTCCAGGAATCTGGAATGATAATATAAGAACATTTAGTAAAGAGAATGGCCCAATAAGAAAGGTTGTTTTTAAACAGAAGCTTAGAGGCTGGAAGAAGTGGTATGTAAATATTGAAGCCGGGAATAGAACATATCGCAGACGCGGGATAATGGACCCTTTTATGCGTTCCTATCTGCAGTACGACAATATAAGACCTTCTTGCTACCGTTGCCGTTTCAAAGGACTGGAGAGAAAGAGCGACTTTACGATTTCTGATTGTTGGGGCATTGGAGAGGCTGATAAGGAATTAAATGATGATAAGGGCCTGTCCGCATTATTGCTTCATAATCCTAAAGCTCTTGAAATCTTTGATGATATAAAAGATGGTCTTTCTTTCAGAGAATATGATGCAGAACTCTTGATGAAGGGAAATTGGACAGCTACTCGAAGTGTTACACCCGGCAAAAAAAGAGACAGATTTTTTAAAGCAGTAAAAGAATACGGGGGCTATTATTCGGTTAAAAAGTATTACTCTCCTACAGTGATAGATTGGTTATGGTATTACATAAAGAGGGGTGTAGGAAAAGAAAAGTAATGAGTACTGAAAGGTATAAAGAGTTAAAAAAGAACACAATCATTATCGCTGTCTCCAATATTGGAAGCAAAGCGATGATATTTTTGCTTGCGCCTTTATATTCTTTTTTCCTCTCTCCGGAAGCATATGGTATTTCAGATATCATAACGGCTTCGATAGGTCTGTTTGTTCCTTTTATTTGCCTTGATATTTATGAAGCTACTTTTCGATATGCTAATGATGAAACCTATGATAAAAGAAATGTGGTCTGTACGTCTTTATGGATCAGCTTCCCGGGACTTCTGGTTTGTATTTTGACAGCTGTCATCGCTGCTGTATTTGGGAAATGGGAGATTGCTATTACTTCAAGCTTCGTGGCTCTGACAGCTATAAATATGATACTTTCGCAGTTTTTAAGAGGCTTAAAGGAAATAAAGGTATTCGGATTAAGCGGAATCATTAATGCAATCGCTCTTTCTGTGGCCAGTATTGTCCTGGTGGTTTGTTTAAAACTTGGATTCAAAGGGTGGGCATTGGCATATTTCACTGGACTATTGTGCTCTTGCGTATATCTGACAATCAAGTCAGGGGTGCTGGGATTTCTCACTGTTGATAATATTTCAAAAAAATATGCCGCAGATTTTTTGTGTTATTGTATTCCGCTGATACCGACTGCAGCGATGTGGTGGATCATGAATGCCTCAGACAGATATATCATAGGAATGACTCTTGGCGCAGGAGCTGCAGGTATTTATGCGGTTTCCAATAAAATACCGGCGATTCTCAGTGCATTTGAAAGGGTTTTTTATCAGGCCTGGCAGACCACCTCAATAGAGACATCGAAGGAAAAGGAGAAAGCCGGAGCGATCTATTCTGAGGTATTTAATAATTATTTTGTCTTTTTGTCGGTAGGTGTTTTGGGGCTGCTGGTAATTGGCAAACAGATGATCATTGCTCTCTTTGATAAAGCATACCATAATGCCTGGACTTGCCTGGCAATTCTTATTGTGTCAGTGATGGTACATGCCCTGGCAGGCAATGTGGGAACATTATACAGTACATATAAATATACTAAAGGTGCTTTTTACTCCTCTTTATCTGGTTCTGTGACAAATATATGCTTAAATTTGTTTTTTATTCCACGTTTCGGAATCATGGGGGCAGCTGTGGCAACGTTAATCGGTTATCTTGTGACATTTATCTATAGGGTAATTGATGTCAGAAAACTTATAACTCTCAAATATGATAAGAAGAAACTTTTTTTGTACACAGCTTTAATTGTTTTTCAGGTTGTTTTCTTTTATACGGACGGATTACCGGCTTTCTTGATAAGACTGATAATATTCCTTGGCGCGATGATCTCAAGCAGAAAGTTGCTTTTCAGAATAATAGCTAAATAGACTTTTGATTTTTAGATGGCAGGAGAGTTGAAAAATGCCAATACCGGTTCTGTTTGAAACTAAATATGATTGTTGCGGATGTTCTGCATGCCAGCAGATATGCTCTTCGAATGCTATCACAATGACACCTGATGAGGAAGGTTTCTTATATCCCATGATAGACGAAAAGTTATGTGTTGGATGCCACAGTTGCATGTCAGTATGTCCGGTAAAGAAACATGAATGTCAATGATTGAGGGCGATAAATGCGGGAAAAATGGATAGATGACATAAAAGGTTTTGCTATCATCTTGGTTGTCATTGGGCATGCTATTGATGGGTTTGAATTAAATGGTATTTATGATCATGCGAAATATGCCTGGAATTTTTTTGATCTTATCTATGCTTTCCACATGCCTCTGTTTTTTTGGATCAGTGGATATGTGTTCAAACGGGCTTACCTAGACAAAGAAAAGCATGTAACAGATAAGAAAAGACTTAGTACGCACGTATTAAATTTTGTTTGGATATATACTATCTTTAGTGTGGTAAAGATACTTCTGAAGATCCTATCAACGGGACATGTAATCAAAGAAGCCTCTTTTTGGGACATTCTTCTGATACCCATTAAGCCAATAACGCCATATTGGTATTTGTACGTACTTATTGTCTTGTATCTGATTGTTCCGTTTTTGCTTAGATTCAATATAATAATATTGATATGCACTTGGGGGATTATTTCACTTTTTTGCTATATTTCTTTTTTTGAAGCTATTGATGGATATGGCTTGTTCTATGTACTAAAATATGGATTCTTCTTTTTGCTGGGAGTTTATCAGAATGATGATCCTAAACTGAATAGTGTAAATAGATTCGTAGAGTGCTGCAGTTTTATCGTGTGCTCAATTGTAGCATTCAGCCGATATTCATTACCTGGCATTTTGTCTTCTGGTTTTTGGCGCTTTGTTTGTGCACTGGTGATGACTTACTGCTTAATCGTATGGTTCCATGACTATTGTATAAAAGTGGATTTCTTCAATGTTATTGGGAGATTTAGTCTGGAGATTTATACCCTGCATATGTTTATCACTCGACCTATAGGATTTATGCTTAATGCCCTGCACATAAGTAATTATGCTTTGGGTTTTATAATTACGGTGACCTTGGGCGTACTTATTCCTCTTTTGATCAGTGCTATCATTAAAATGCTAAGAATAAATAAAAAAATAAGACTGTACGATTTGATCTATGCACCGAGCGTATTTTTGAAAATCTGAAAATGTAATAAGCTATTAAATCTGTTTCCATCAAATTTAAGGAGGACATCAATGAAGATTATCCAACTTGTAAGTGATGATTTTGAAGATCTGGAACTGTGGTGTCCTGTGATGCGCCTTAGGGAAGAGGGCATACAGGTTGATATGGTTGCTGAGAAAAAGGGTGACTACAGAGGAAAGTACGGAGTGCACTGTGAGGTGGCTATGACCTTTGACGAAGTGGACCCCAAGGATTATGACGGTGTTCTTGTCCCAGGAGGATGGGCCCCGGATAAGCTTAGGCGCTTTCCAAAGGTCCTGGAAATCGTAAAGAGTATGAATGATGAGGGAAAGCTGATTGGTGAGATCTGCCACGCCGGATGGGTTCTTATTTCAGCTGATGTGCTTAAGGGAAGGAAAGTCACCAGTACTCCCGGAATAAAAGATGATATGACAAACGCAGGTGCGATTTGGCTTGATGAAGCAGTTGTCGTTGATGGCAACATCATTTCAGCAAGACGTCCGCCGGATATCCCGGAGTACAACAAAGCTTTAGTGGAATTCCTTCATTTTAGAGCATGATGGCATTGAAGTACTGAAATAATTGTCACATTAAAAAACCACAGGCATATGCCTGTGGTCGGTATTGCATTATTGGAGTTATTACTTGGTCAGAACAGCATCTTTTTCAGCATCAGCCTTTCTGAAGAGATTGTCGATTTCATAAGGCATTAGATGCATATTCGTTTCAAGGTGAGAGCGAATATCTTCGTCAGAAATATTGTGATTTCGGCTAAAAAGAATAAAACCTAATCCGTCGTCTAACTTAGTATCAGTACGAATATGATCTTCTCTGTCCCATTGTTTCATATAGTTTATGGTTACCTCCGGTTTTTTCTTTACCTGTGTAACAATGTCATCAATGGCCTCGATATCAGTATTCAAGGTGGTTGGTTTCTCTCCTGATAAGATATATTTTAGCATTTCCGTTAGCTTTTTTCCATGTTCAACATCCAAGTCTTCATTGATTTTGCCTTTGCAATACAGAAATACATGTAAGATACCATCCTCGTACTCAATATAAGGGTGAGTGGTGATTACAGAGCGGGCAGCATAGTACATATCCCCGGCACTAAATGGGTCATATGAGCTTATTGTAACCGTTACAAAATCAGGGAGCGTTTTGTAACTTTTTCCTGATTTGACTTGTTTGTCATCTGACAAGGCAGTGTAATAGCGAAGACGTCTGGGAAGCTCTGCTCTGTCTGAATCACGGTCTTCCATTTCTACGTCGTAAATAGTAGCTGTTAATGAACCATCATCTGCAGGAGTTATCTGTGCATCGAATCTGATTCCATGTAAATCTGTATCTACTGCGTTATAAGTTTTTTGTGAAGACACATTGATTACCTTTATGGATTTATTGAAGGTGGTTGTAAGGATAGCTTGAGTGACGGTTATAGCATCAGCCTGATCCTCCAGTACACTGTCAAAAAGAAAACCATTGATGAGGCTCATTTCGCTGACTTTTTTTCTTGCCGCTTCTTCTGTGATGTGGGAAACTGTTATTAAGTTGTTAGTTTGCATTAAAAATCCTTTCTTTTATATTGTTTTATGTAGCTGCTACAAGTGGAATCATTGGCGAAATGCCATGAATCTTTAGGTTCATAGAAGTTGAACCGCGTAGAGAAATATACCATAGTGATAATCGAACAGACAAGAGAACGCTTTCTTAAGATTTCTTAAGAATTATGGGACGCTTTGGAAAGGAGCTGGAAGCAATGAAAAACTTTACCGCCAAGCCACTTATCAAAACAGGTTATCGACTGGGCGAGTCGCCCTTTTACGACCCAAGGACCGAAAAGTGTTCCTTTGTGGATATAATTGCAGGAAAGCTATATGTCTTTTCACCTGAGGAGCAGACCGAGGACGATATTTCTGACCAGAACCTTGAGTGCATAGACTTCGGGCAGCAGATAGGAGCCGCCGTTCCCATGAAGACCCCAGGAGACTATTTGGTCTGTGGAACAGATGGGCTCTATACCTGTAAGGGAAAAGAGATATCGAAGGTCCGGGACATGACCGGCTACTTTGAAACGTTTCAGAGATCCAATGATGCCAAGGCTGATCCAAAGGGGCGCCTTTTTCTTGGTTCCTCGGTTTGGGAGGATGGCCACGAAGCCAGTGGAAACCTGTATCGCCTTGATGGGAACAACATAAAGATAATGCAGCCGAACACCAGGATATCCAACGGAATGGCCTGGAATGCTAAGAGGAATCGGTTTTTCTTTTCCGATTCACCATATAGTGCTATATTTGTCTATGACTACGATGAGAGCACAGGAGATATCACAAACAGGAGGGTTCTGTTTGAGATTGAAGGCGGAACCCCTGATGGAATGTGCATAGACAGCGAGGACAATCTCTGGGTAGCCATCTGGGGCGGAAGCAGGATAGAAAAGAGAAGCTCCGTCACAGGAGAACTGCTGGGACGGATTGATGTTCCTGCACAGAACACCACCTCATGCTGCTTTTATGGGAAGGATATGGATACACTCCTTATCACCAGCAGCGGAGAAGGCCTTTTAGGAGAATACGACGGATGCGTCTTTAGCTGCAAGGTGGATACAAAAGGCTGTCCTCCGGACTACGTAGTACTATGATAAGGATATTTTTAACATGAAGAACAACGAGAAAACCAACGTGATGAGGGTTTTAGAAAGCAAGAAAATACCATACGTAAGCCACTCCTATGAGCCGGATGCCACTATGACAGGCCAGGAGATCGCTGCAATCCTTGGAGAGGATGCGGGCAAGGTCTTTAAGACCCTGGTTACACAGGGAAAGAGCGGAGGCTACTATGTTTTCGTCATCCCCGTGGAGGCAGAGCTGGACCTTAAGAAAGCAGCCAAGGCAGCAGGGGAGAAGTCGATAGCCATGATAAAGCAAAAAGATCTTTTACCCTTGACAGGATATGTTCATGGGGGATGCTCTCCCGTTGGCATGAAGAAGCAGTTTCCAACCTTTGTTCATGAGACGGCCCGGGACCTGGATAAGATGTTCGTCAGCGCCGGAAAGGTGGGATTTCAGGTGGAGCTTGCCCCGGGAGATCTTCAGTCAGTGACACGCTTTACCTACGGGGATATCGTTGAATAAAAATACACCATATCCTTGCAATTGCCCTGTATAAATTGATACAATCTATGTATGCACCATTGAAGCAAAAGTTTTTAGGCTTTTCATTACCGGAAAGGAGATTACGGCTATGAAGTATGTTTGTACTGTTTGTGGATATGTTTATGACGAGGCAGCAGGGGATCCGGATCACGGAATTGCTCCCGGAACCAAGTGGGATGAACTTCCGGATGATTTCACCTGTCCGCTGTGTGGCGTAGGAAAGGATCAGTTTTCAACAGAAGCGTAAACTTTGAGAGCAGCTCATCCCGAGCTGCTCTATTTGTCGCACAAGACCGGCAAGCGAATGGATGCTTGCATACAAATTCATTTGCCGGTCGTAAGGACATGGAGCACGAAGTGCGGAATGTCTGTGAGGAGAAAAGAACTGTCATAAGACGGATAGATAATGACAGAGGAGTTTATTATGAAAAAGAGAACAGTTGTTATTATGGCGGCATGCATGACTGCTATATTTACAACCCTAACAGGCTGCGGGAAAATAAGCCTTACTGAGGATCAGAAGGAGGCTATATCCGAGACCAGGGAAGAGCTGGAAGCAAGTCTGAAGGACTCGGTATCCACTGCAGTGGAAGAGATATCCGCTGCTGCGGAAACAATCAGCGAGCATACCTCCGGGGCAGAGGACCACATCAAGGATGTCCGGGATGAAATAATGTCAGCAGCCGAAGACGGAAGCGCCATGTCGGGACAGGAGCTCATGGAGAAAGCTACAGAAGGAGTTTCGGGCGAAGCAGGGATTCTCATATCCCCGGAAGATATCGGACTTACTGATACTGACGGAAACGGACAAAGCTACACCTTCCAGTATGATGGTGAGACCTTTAGCGCTGCCTATACACCTGACAAATGGAAGATATATGACTCCTACAAGATAACCAATGAGGCAGATATAACCATCATATGCCAGGCCCTCATAGAGGAGCACCAGATACATGGCGTTGACATGGTTTCCTACAGGACACCTGAGGACATGGCCTATGAATGGCTTCAGCACAATATTGCATACGCACTTCTTTCAGACGATAGCTCTTTTAAGTCACATGCAAAGGACGTAGATTTGAATCCCGAAGATCAGGGCAAGAGCTTTGAGGATTTCTACAAGGACAGGACGGGAAAAGAGCTGACGGTGGAAGATATCATGAAACAACTTGGCAACTAAAAGGAGGTATCTTATGAAGAATGTTACACTTGGACGTACCGGGATCACGGTTCCGCAGAACGGTTTTGGAGCGCTGCCTGTTCAGAGAGTTTCATTGGAGGAGGCAGTTAAGCTTCTTAGAAAAGCTTATGAGGGCGGAATGCGCTTTTTTGACACAGCGAGGGCTTATACCGACAGTGAAGTGAAGGTGGGCGCTGCTTTTGGTGACGGCTATGTCAAAAGAGATGAGATAATTATCGCCACCAAGACCGGAGCCAAGACACCGGAGGAATTCTGGCAGCATCTGGATACTTCCCTGAACAATTTAAAGACCGATTATATCGATATATACCAGTTCCACCTCATGGGGCAGTGCTGGAAACCCGGAGATGGCACAGGAATGTATGAATGCATGCTTAAGGCCAAAGAACAGGGCAAGATCCGTCACATCGGAGGAACAGCCCATAAGCTGGGAGTAGCCAGAGAACTTATAGAATCTGGACTATATGAGACTGTTCAGTACCCCTTCAGCTATCTTGCTTCAGATCAGGAGGCAGAACTTGTAAGGCTTGCCAACGCCAATAACGTGGGTTTTATCTGCATGAAGGGTCTTGCAGGCGGACTTATCACCAATTCCAAGGCAGCCATGGCCTATGTGAGCCAGTTTGACGGAGCTGTGCCCATCTGGGGAATCCAGCGCGAGTCTGAGCTTGATGAGTGGCTTTCCTACATGGACAATACTCCGGCCTATGACGCAGAAATCGAGGCCTTTGTTGAAGCCGAGAGAAAAGAGCTTATGGGTGAATTCTGCCGTGGCTGCGGATATTGCATGCCTTGTACCGTTGGAATTCAGATCAACAACTGCAATCGTATGTCCCTGATGCTCAGAAGAGCCCCCAGCGAGAGCTGGCTTTCAGAATACTGGCAGAAAGAGATGGAGAGGATCGAGGACTGCATCGGGTGCGGCGCATGCCTTTCCAAGTGCCCATATGAGCTGGAAATCCCTACACTTCTTAGGAAGAACCTGGAGGATTACAGGGAAGTTCTGGCGGGCAATCGCAAAGTAAATTAACTCCACAGGAGAATTGAATGTATTTAACTAACGAATCAGAAGATAAGACCACCAGGGCACTCCTGGTGGGACTTAACACAGGCAGCAGTCAGTCGGAATTTGACAGGTCAATGGCAGAGTTAAAAGAGCTGACAAAGGCCCTGGATATAGAAGTTGCCCTTATGACAACCCAGAACCTGCCATCCCCTGACAGAAGCACATATATAGGAAGCGGAAAGGTCGAGGAGATCGCAGCTTCCCTTGAAATGTTTGACATTGACGTCATCATTTTCAACGATTCATTGTCACCAATGCAGGCCAGGAACCTTGAGAAAGCGCTGGATACCGAGGTTATAGACAGGACCGGCCTTATACTTCAGATCTTTGCCCAAAGAGCTAAGACCAGGGAAGCAAGGCTCCAGGTGGAATATGCACAACTTCAATACATGCTGCCAAGACTTGCCCATATGAAAACATCCCTATCAAGACAAGGAGGCGGAAGCGGAAGACTCTCCAATAAAGGTGCCGGAGAGAAGAAGCTTGAGCTGGACAGAAGGCGTATCGAGCACCGCATGGCGGAGCTCCGCAGGGATCTGGAAGCAGTGGAAAAGGAGCGCAGCACCCAGAGGGGAAGACGTGTAAACTCGGGAGTTCCCAAGGTTTCACTGGTGGGCTATACCAACGCTGGGAAATCTACCATAATGAATAACCTTTTGAGACTCTACGGCGATGACAAGGAAGAGAAGCAGGTTCTGGAAAAGGACATGCTATTTGCAACACTGGACACCTCTGTCCGCAGCATAGAACCTAAAGGGAAGCGACCATTTCTTTTAACCGATACCGTAGGTTTCATAAGTGAACTTCCACATTCTCTGGTAAAGGCCTTCAGATCCACCATTGAAGAGGTGAAGTATGCGGACCTTATCCTGGAGGTTGTTGATTTTTCTGACGAGGAGTACCGCTGGCATATGGATGTCACCAGGGACACCTTCGCTGAGATCGGCGTGGTTGATATTCCTATTGTTCATGTTTTCAACAAGGCTGACATAGTACAGAAAGAGCAGCAGGAGGGCGGCCATATGATGCTGGAAATCCCCAAGGCTGCCGGTGATCGCATATACATCTGTGCCAAGGATGACCTTTGTCTTGACGCCCTGGTGGAGCTTATCGAGGAAAAGATATCCGAAAGGCATACAGAGTGTGAGCTGCTCCTTCCTTATTCCGAGGCGGCGGCCCTTAACGAACTGCAAAAGCGCGGACTGGTGAAGGCAAGTGAGTACCTTCCAGAGGGCATAAAGGTACAGGCCCTTCTTGACCAGCGTGATATAGGCAGATACGAGGAATACCTTCAATGCCCGTAAAGCTTTCAACCTATCTTAAGAGAACATACGGCGAAAAGGTATACAGACTCTCGCTCTCCTCAGGGTGTGGTTGCCCCAACAGAGACGGGAGTATTTGTTATGACAGGAAAAGAGATGAGTACTACTTTGGAGAGCCTCTGGATGGAGCAGAGAAACTGACAGGTGGCTGCAGCTTCTGCTCAGAGGGAGGTTCCGGAGAGTTTGCAGCTTCCGGAATTGACATAGATGCTCAGATAGACGCAGCAAAGACGCTTATCTGCAGTAAGACTGATGCCCGTAAGTTCATAGCATATTTTCAGTCCTACACTAACACCTATGGTGATGTAAAAAGGCTGAGAGACCTTTATATGAGGGCCATAAGCCGTGATGATATAGTGGCACTTTCCATCGGCACCAGGCCGGATTGCCTTGGCCCCGAAGTTCTTTCTATGTTAAAAGAACTTTCAGCCATAAAACCTGTATGGGTGGAGCTTGGGCTTCAGACCATTTATGAGGATACAGCCAGACGTGTTCGAAGGGGCTATAAACTGTCAGCCTTTGAGGATAGCTACAGGAAACTTAAGGAGTTTGGGATAACAGTAGTTGTTCATGTCATCTTTGGGTTGCCGGGAGAAACACCGGAAGATATGTTAAATACCATTCGATATTTATCGAATATATCGCCTGTTCTTGATGGCATCAAGATGCAGAATCTCCAGGTTTTAAGGGGCACTGATATATGCAGGGAGTATGAGCTTAAGGGGGAAGAGGCTTTTCATGTTATGAGCATGGAAGAGTACACCGATCTGGTGGCTCAGGCGATAGCTCTTTTGCCAAAGGAAACTGTGGTGCACAGGATGACCGGTGACGGACCCAGGAGACTTCTTATCGCACCACTTTGGAGCACGGATAAAAAGAGAGTTCTCAACATGCTGACTAAGAAGACCAAAGGGATTCTGGAATGAGGGATATAGCTTGAAATACGGAAATGTAATTGAAGCAAAGTTCATATCAAGGCCCAACAGGTTCATTGCAAACGTGATTGTGGATGGGAAGGATACGGTAGTTCATGTCAAGAACACCGGCAGATGCAGGGAACTACTGATCCCAGGAAATAAGGTGTTTCTTGAAAAAGCGCAGAATCCTGAGAGGAAGACGCCCTATGACCTGATCGCGGTGGAAAAGGATGGAGGGATCATCAATATCGACTCCCAGGCACCGAATGCCGTGGTGAAGGAGTGGCTCGAGGGGCTTGGTGAGTATGATCTTGTTAAGCCTGAGTACAAATATGGCAATTCCCGAATAGACTTTTACATGGAGAAAGGGGACGAACGCTTTCTCATGGAGGTTAAGGGATGTACCTTGTTCAGGAATGGCTATGGGTATTTTCCAGATGCTCCTACGGAAAGAGGAGCCAGGCACCTGAGGGAGCTGACCGGGGCTCTTAAAGAGGGATACCATGCCATGGTAGCCTTTGTTATCCAGGGAGAAGGGATATTCGAAGTAAAGCCCAATGAAGAAACCGATCCTGGTTTCACGCAAGCGTTTCACGAAGCGGTAGAGGCCGGAGTGGAGATAATCCACTTACCATGCGGTGTTCGGGCGGATGAACTGGTGATTCAAAAGCAATAACGTTTATAATTTTTTAATTTTTATTTCATTTTTAATTAATTTTTTGTATCGATATTTCAAGGGTTTGCGATAATCGTTCTTCCGAACACTCGATGGTTACTGGTGTTTCACGAGCCCAGTAAATACGCAGTTTTCGGTTGACATAACAAGCGCTATATTGATAACATCTTCTTCAGCTGACGCCGTTGGGAGGGGAACCTGACGGTATGGGAAAAATGTGAAGGGAGAAAATGTTATGAAGCGTGTAACAAGGGCATTCTTTGCCTTTGTGGCAGCATTTCTGATTGTTTTTTCTACACTCGGAAATGCTTTTTTTGTCGCAAGTGCAATGGAGCCAACAACTGTTGTTACAGCTGAGGACGCAACCACGGGAGGAGAAACCTCAGCTGACAACAAGGTATTACAAACGGATGACAGTAAGTCGGGCGACGAGAAGGTTGAAGACCAGGTCATCACATCTGAAAATGGTGAAACAAAAGAGGAATCAGAGGAGGCTGAGGATTCAGATAAAGCAAAAGCTGATGACAGCAAGGCTTCCAATGATACAAAGACTGCAGAGGAGAACACTGAAAGCACTTCCCCAAGCGCTACAGAAACAGTAGATACTGCAGATGAGAAGATTATTGTAACAGCCACTCCGGCTGCAGGAGAGGTTGAAAAGGGAACCAAGGTTGTTCTTTCTTCTTCAGTTGAGGGAGCTGTTATCAAATACAACGTCGGTGGATCTGCATTCAGACAGTACGACCCTGAAAAGGGAATCGTAGTTGATGAGGATGTGACCATCAAGGCCTATGCAACTCTTGATGAGAACAGCAGTGACGGAGCTGATCCGGTTGAGTTTAAGTACACTGTTAAGAAATCTCAGGAGACCAATACCGATGCCCTTAAGACAGACGCGGCTTCTGATGCAACATACAGCGATGAGGCTACCGAACTGAAGGATGGTGACAAGGTTATCCTTGTTGCTCAGAGCTATGCTTTGACAGCAGTACCATCTGATTCTAAGGCTAAACTCAGCACAACAGCTCTTTCTAAAGACGACAATGGCAGTTTCATTGTCAATGAAGCTGCTGAAGTTCTTACCGTTGAGACCAAGGATGGTCTTGTGGCATTTAAGAATGCCGAAGGCAAATATCTTTCTACCCCCAGCCAGTTCAAGCAGGGCCTTGGATTTAGTGAGACCTGCACAAATGAGTCCTGGTGGGTGCTTGAAGGACTTAATAGCGGCTTTAACGTAAAGAGTAATTATACAAAGCTTAATAATGCTGATGGCAAGTTCCAGTACATAGGAATCGGAAGTGATAACAAGAAGGATGTTTTCTCTGTCCTTACGCTTAAGAATAATGATAAGTTCGTTATTCATTTCTACTATGCTGACGGCGAGTCTTCAGAGGCCGTAACAGTTGATGCACCTAAAGCTTCTATTGTAAGTGGCAGCAAGGTAGAGTTCGGTGAAGAGGTTGAACTTACATGTGCTACCGAAGGCGCTAAGATCTACTACAGCACAACAGGTAAGGATGGGGAGTTTAAGCAGTACAGCGAGAAGATCGCTGTTACAGGCGATATGACAATCTCCGCATATGCTGAGGTTGAGGGTGATGAGACAGTAAAGAGTGAGGTTGCTGACTTTACTTACGAGCTGTTTGAAGGAACAAAGATCACAGATATTACCAAGCTTTCTGAGGGCAAAGAGTTTGTTCTTGTATTTGATGGCGAAAAGGCCATGACAACTACTGCCAACGGCAAAAAGCTTGAGGGCTATGATGTTAAGGTTAACGACGATTCTCACCTTACATGTAAGGTTCTGGGAACATCAGAGGACGGTGAGGCTATTGAGCCTGCAATCGCTAAGTTAAAGCTTGTTGCTGCAGAAACAGAGGGAGAGTACTACATAACAACTGATATTTCCGAGAATGATACAGTTGTTACAAAGTACCTCACATCAGGAGTGACAGGCAATAGCCTCTCTTTTGAAGCAGATAAAAAGGTAGTAGAGGATAAGGATTACAGTCTCTGGGCAATTGAGGCAGAGGATAACGGTGCTTTCCTTATAAAGAGTGTTAATGCTGAATATAAGAGCAAGGCACAGTATATGGAGTTCTACAATGCGTTATTTACTGTTTACGGATACACTGCCGGCTCTGACAAGACAGCATATACCTTTAACGCATTTACTTTCCCTGAGCTTGAAGAGGAAGAAGTTCAGGAACCTGAAAATACAGTAGCCAAGCTCCTTACCAGAGAGCTTTATGATGGCGATGAGGTTGTTATCTATTATCCAACAGATGGCAAGGCTATGACTGCCGAGGCTGCAAGCGGCAAGCTTAAAGATGTCGCTGTAACAGTAGCTGAAGATAAGACTATTGAAACCAAGGATACTAATGCAGCTGTATTTACAGTTTCTGCTGACGGTAAGGGCAACTACTCTTTCCAGACAGCTGAGGGTAAGTTCCTGGCAGGAGAAGTATTAGAAAAAGAGCAGAGCGACGGGAAGAAAAAGACATATACAAACCTGATCCTTACTGATGAGAAGACAGATGCTTGTCTATGGTCTCAGGAAAAGGCTTCAGAGGATGGAAAGTACTACTTAAAGAGCGTAAATGTTAAGTACAACGATAACGTACAGGCTCTTGAGTATTACAAAGGCTTTTCCCTGTTCGGCTTCAAGGAGTCTAACATTTATGCGTTCAGCTTCTATGCACTTAAGGAAGGTGAGAAGCCTGCTGAGCAGGAAGAGCCTCTTGGCACAGAGGGAAAGCTCCTTACAAGGCAGTTCTACAACGGAGACAAGGTAGTTGTATATTACCCTGCAAGCAAGACTCTTATGACTTCAGAGCTGAGCAACGGTAAGTTTAAAGCAGCTTCAGCAGAGCCTTTAGAGGGCAAACTTGAGACTAAGGATTTAAATGCACTTGTTCTTACAGTTTCAGTTGATGATAAGGGACAGTACACTCTTAAGTCAGAGGATGGCAAGTACCTGACAGCTACAGTTGAGAAGAATGAGACTTCAGGTAAGACATACTGTGGCCTTGCCCTTGACGAAGCAGCTTCTGACAACAGTGTATGGTACCTTAAGGACGCTGACGATAAGAAGGAAGGTAACTTCTATCTTATGAGTGCTCATGGCAAGAACGGATCTTACGATCTTGCACTTGAGTATTACAGTGGATTTACATCATACGGATTTAAAGAGGATAAGGCTTATGTATTCAACTTCTATGCTCTTAAAGAGGGTGAGAAGGTCGTAAGGCTTGAGTACGACAAGGATGTAAACCTTGCTGTTGCACAGTGGGCAGGAAATGCACACTATGATGAGGCAGAAAACAGCGCTGAGTATATCAATGGTGATCTGTTTGAGACCAACGATATGCTTGACAAGAACGCTAAGTATACAGCTGTTGTAAATGGGAAGACTTCTCAGCCATGGACATCAGCCAAGAGCTCTACAACCGGCTCAACCAATTACTATATGGGCTCAATCGGTGTTGTAAGCTCAGAGACAGATTATATGCAGTTTGAGTTGTCAACTCTTGGTTATGCAAACCTTGGTATGGAGTTCAGAATGAGAGCTTCCAATACTGCTGCAGGTTCCTTCCAGCTTCAGTATTCAACAGATGGAGAGAACTTCAAGAACTTCACCACAGGTAAGTATTCCTACAAATATACAGCTTATAAGGCTGGCGATAAGGTTGACGAGAATGGAAAGGCAATCCAGGAGCCATTTGAAGTAAACGGTTCCGGAGATATCACAGATGGTATTGCAAAGACATCCCTTGCACCTACATACTATGTAACCTTCAACTTTGACATTCCAAGCGGAGCAGCTAATTCTGAGAAGGTATACATCAGACTTACTCCTGTAGCCGGCACCATGAGCGCTAAGGGAGATAAGGCTCCTGCCAATGGCGGAGTTATCCGTTTGGATGGAGTTAAGATCCAGGCAAATCCTGTAGTTGATGATTCTGTGACCGGATTTGTAACAGCTTCCCCTGCTTCAGGAGCTGTAGCTCTTGGAGAAGAGATAGCTCTTTCCTCTGCAACTGAGGATGCTGAGATCTTCTATTCAGTAAATGGAGGAGAATTTGTTAAGTACGACGATGCAGTCAAGGTAAGCTTTTCAGAGCTTCCTGCTACACTTTCTGCATATGCAAAGAAGGCAGGACTTGCAGACAGTATCGTAGTTAACTACCAGTACACTCAGGCTCAGGTTGCGGCTGTTAAGGCTAACCCTAACGGCGGTGCAGTTTTCCAGGATCAGTATGTTTCACTCAAGACCGCTACAAAGGGAGCAACTATCCTTTACAGATTCAGAACTGCTGAAGAGATTGCCAAAGACAATGCTTCAGAAGAGGAGAAGGCAAAAGAGACTTCAGAAGATACTGCAGTAACAGAGGAGACAATGCCTGAGGAAGAGGCGGCTTCTGAAGAGGAGACACATGATGACTGGAAAGTGGCATCAAGCTCCATCCAGCTTACCGAGCTTCCCTGCCAGATACAGGTTAAGGCAGTTAAGACAGGATACAAGGACAGTGCTGTTTCCACGCTGAAGTACACTAAGAAACTTAACGACAAGTACAATGTTTACTTTGGTCAGGTACACGCTCACACCAATATCTCTGATGGTGCCGGAACTCTTGATGAGGCTCTTGCACATGCATCAAAGGTTGATAACCTCGATTTTATCGTTATCACTGACCACAGTAACTCTATTGACAATGAGAAAGAATCTATTATTTCTCAGAACGTAGATAAGAATGCTACAGATGAGTGGACATACGCCCACAATCTTGCCAAGCAGTACACAACAGAAGACTTTACATGTGCATACGGCTATGAGATGACCTGGTCCAACGGCCTTGGTCATATGAATACCTTTAATACACCGGGATTCCAGAGCCGTACTCAGACTCAGTTTTCAACATATTCAACAGCACTTCAGAATTATTATGAAGCGCTCAGAACTGTTCCTGATTCAATCAGCCAGTTCAACCATCCGGGAACAACCTTTGGTGATTTCCAGGATTTTGCATACTATTCAGAAGAGAATGACGCTCTTATCACCATGATCGAGGTTGGTAACGGTGAGGGAACAATAGGTTCCTCAGGATACTTCCCTTCATACGAGTACTACACACGTGCTCTTGATAAGGGATGGCACGTTGCTCCTACCAACAACCAGGATAACCACAAGGGTAAGTGGGGAGATGCCAACACAGCACGTACTGTAATGCTGGCAGATACAAATGATGAGGAAGCTATCTATGATGCAATGAGAAACTACCGCATCTACGCTACAGAGGATAACGACCTTTCAATCTACTACACCCTTGAAGGCAACATCATGGGAACAATCCTTGAGAAGGATGCAGTAGGTGATCACCTCAGTATCAAGGCTGATATCACAGATCCTACAGATGCTAAGATCGGTAAGGTTGAAGTTATTGTAAACGGTGGACAGTCAATTGCTTCCAAGGAAGTTAATGGAAACAGCGAAACTGTTGATTTCATAGTTCCATCTCATTACTCATACTATTACCTCAAGATCACTGAGCCTGACGGAAACATTGCAGTAACAGCTCCTGTATGGGTAGGAGAGGTAGAGGCCTGCGGTATCAACAAGACCTATACCAACACAGTTCTTCCTGTTAAGGGAGAGAGCCTTGATGTAAACGTTGATTTCTATAACAACGAGGAATCAGAGCTTAAGATTGACAACATCAACATCGTTGTAAAGGATGTTGATAACAAGGTTACTGAGGTAGTAAATGTTACCGGTGAGGAGGCAGGCCTTGCATCTGTGGCTCCTCAGGGAACAGCTACCTATAAGACAGATTATGTTTATAGCGAAGCAGGACAGGTTACCTATGAGGTAACAGTAAACGCAACACTCAATGGTGTTTCTAAGGTTTACAGCGATAAGCTTCAGCTTAGTTACACAGTTCCTGACATGGTAACGGATGTTATTATCGATGGTACACATTACAATGACTATGTAACCGGATATTACGGCGGGAACATGTCTGCATTTATTTCAATCTGTGCCAAGAAGAACATCAGAGCAGAGATTGTTACTGACAGCAAAGAGCTTACAGCTGACAGACTTGCTAAGGCTTCACTCTTTGTGGTTTCAGCTCCTGCCAAGAAGAACGGCACAGCTAATGCAGGTGACTACACAGTTTCACACTTTAGTGATGACTTCATCGCTATGGTTAAGGACTATGTTGCAAATGGCGGATCAGTTATCGTTTGTGGTCTTGCAGACTACTCAGATTCAACAGATTGCCAGACTGTAACAGAGCAGAACAAGCTCCTTGAAGCTATCGGATCCACAATCCGCATGGGCTCAGATGAAGTTTGTGATGATACAAACAACGGCGGACAGGTATACAGAATGTATCCTGCAACCTATAACCTCGAGTCTGAACTCTTTAACGGGGTATTTCTTCCTCAGACAGACGAAAACGGAAACGTTACAAAGGAAGGACAGAAGTACAGCCAGTACTCAGGATGTTCAGTAGATATTTCAAATGCCACAGCAACTGACTTCGTTGAAGAGGCACAGTGGCTTGTAAAGGGCTTTGATACAACCTATTCAGTTGACTGCAAGGATGCAGCAGGTAATGCTCAGCCCGGTGTTCTTGATAACGGAGTAAAGGGAATCAAGAACGACAATCAGGGTAACGTAACATTCCTTGCTACTCAGAAGACAAAGGCAGGTGGACGTATCACTGTTGCCGGAGGTGTATTTGTTTCTGACTTTGAAGTAAAGGCAGAGATGGATAACAATGATTCACTTCCATTTACAAACTACACCATCGTTAACAACATCCTTGATGGTGTTACTGTAGAGCTTCCTACATCAACAATTGCACAGGCTCGTGCCGGTGCCATGAATGAAGTATTTGCAGTAGAAGGATATGTGACCAGCGGTACAGACAACGAGAACACAACATTCTTTGATACTATCTATCTCCAGGATGAGACAGCAGGTATTGATATATTCCCTTATGCAACACCCGGTCTTGCTATTGGCACCAAGATGCGTATCGTTGGATATGTATCACAGTACCAGGGAGATAAAGAGCTTAAGGTTATCTCATCAAAGATCCTTGATGCTGAGCCTAAGATTTGGGAGCCTAAGGAAGTAACTACAAAGGATGCAATGGACTACGATGCACTGGGCGGATCACTTCTTAAGACAACCGGTAAGGTTACAAGAGTAGCCTATGCTTCAGATGAGAAGACTATTGAAGAATTCTGGCTCAAGGATGATACAGGAGTAGAGGCTGCTATCTTCATCGATGGATATATCTACTCAGCAACAACAGGTAAGAATGAACTTGCAGACTTTGTTAAGGTTGGTGCAGAGGTTTCTGCAGTTGGTGTCCTTTACATGCATCCTGAGGGAGACAGCGAAGTATCAGTTCCTGTATTCCGTGTAAGAAACTGTGATGATATACAGCTTGTCAAGGAAGCTTTGCCGGAAAGTGGTCACAGCGGAAGTGGCAGTCACAGTGGAAACAGCGGAAGCGGATCCTCAGGCAGCTCATCAGGCGGAAGCAGCGACAGCTCCGACAATGGCGGAAACGACAGCGGCTCAAGTAATAACGGCTCAACCTCAGGCTCTTCAAGTAGCAGCAACAGCCAGACTACTGCTCCAACAGTACTTGGTGCTGTAAAGAATGCTGTTGAAGCCGGAGTTGATACAGCAAAGGAAGTATATAAGTCTGTATTTAATGCCCTTACCGGCAAGAATAAGCAGAATGCTTCTACAGAAGACAATGCTGACAACGACGAGAACGGAGAAACTGTTGGAACTGTTACCGGAATCGAAGATGGAGAGACTCCTCTTGCAGATACACCTGCAGAGCAGATCGAACAGCCTTCTGAAAATACCGGAGATGATGCACAGACTCCTGATCAGGAGCAGACAACAATAGAAGAAGAGCAGACACCTAAAGCTGATTCTGTAGTTCCTAAGGGAGTTAAGGTTGCAGCAGCTGTTGCAGGAATTGCAGCAGTAGCAGCAGGTATTGGAGTAGCAATCAAACATCTTATTGCAGCTTTGATAGTGAAGTAAAAATTGGAAAAGAAACGACTGATAAAAAACTTCATAATTTTAACTGTATTTACTTTGGTGCTTATTGGGGTCATTGTCCTTGTCAACAGGGACAGACCCCGTTACACCACAACAAGCGCCAGTGGCACGGAATATGAGAATGCCAAAGTTCTTGCCATCACAGAGGATAACACTGTGGCGGATGAAGAGACGGAGGGTGTTCTTAAGGGCAGTATGGAGCTGAAGGTTCAGATCCTTACCGGAAGATATAAGGGTGATGTATGTTTTATTCCCAACTATTTCAGTGCCCTTTATAATGTGAATGTCAAAGAGGGCGATACACTCTGTGTAAGGATAGATACCACAGGCGAAGGAATATATGACTGCAGCGTATATAATTACGACAGAGTACCGCTTATCATAGGCCTTTTGGTGCTGTTCTTCTTGTCGCTTGCAATTATAGGCGGCTTACAGGGAATAAAGGCATTTGCAGGACTTATATATACCATCCTGTGCATATTCGGAATTCTACTGCCTTTGTCTCTCAAGGGAGTTCCTGCGATTCCTCTTACCTGCCTTATCATACTGATTACCAGTTCTGTTTGTTTCTATCTGATAGGAGGCATCAGTAAAAAGACT
>DFGW01000136.1 GCA_002372465.1 Butyrivibrio sp. UBA3740 | reverse complement strand
CTCTTGACGGGTAGCACACCAATTATACGGTAGTCAGCTCTTTTGAGTCTCAATTATATGCTCTTATCAATCATTTGATACTGCCTTTGAAGCTCTTACAGTTTTGCCCCATGCGCATTCGATTTCTTCGCCAGTAGAGTCTTCCATGATTTTTCTTACCCTGACGTAACACTTACTCTTATACTGTGAAGCAAGGTCGTTTATTGTGATGTTGTTTTCATTGTAATCTATTATTGCTTTTTCAACTAAACCAGTAAATAAGAGGTTATTAGAATATTCAACCTCATATGCCGTATCATCTGAAGGCTCAGCATTTACTCCAACCTGAAGTATACTATTCTCTGAATCCAAAATGGCGTTTACTGCTTCTGGTTTGATAGATGCCACTTTATCCCATACAGCGTAAAGTGTAACACTACCATTATTCTTTGTTGTCAGAGCTCTGAGTGCATAGGTTGTTCCATCTATGATTGTATTGTAATGAACACTTCCATCTGCAAAAACTACGGGCTTCTTTCCGGCTTTATCGTATGCAATGCATCTGAGAATATAGCCAGGTCTTTTTGCGTTAACAAGAGGAGTTAACAATCCGCTTACATCATCCGAACCCTTATTGCCACTAAAGGTCAGGGCTTTTGAACTTCCCTCATATTTTCCACCATTTGGATTGAAGACAATCTTATAGGTAAACTCAGCAAATACAGGCTTTAAGATTACGTCACTTGCATTTGTCGCTTTTACACCGGTAACATATCCCTTTGAAAGGGTAACTGCATTTGACTGTGTTGGACTATAAAGTTTCCATCCCATGAAGGTATATCCATTGGCAGTTAATTTTTTATTAACCTTATATGCTTTGCCATAAGTAATATTCACAATATTATCAGGTATATCAAATATGATTCCTTTTGTGCTATCAATCACCTCTGCATTATTCAAATAGGTAACAGTATATGGATTCGCTTGCCAAATTGCATAAAGAGTAATGCTCTTCCCTGTTGTAAGGTTCTCAAGACTCTCAATTGGAGTAGTTGATCTTGCGGATGTTGCAAATCCCTTAAAGGTATATCCGGTTCTCACCCATTCGTTCTCATCCGGAAGGGTATCAAATAATCCATTATCATTATCATACTTTACTGTTCCAAGCTGAACCTTCTTGTTTGGAACTGCTGTAACGCCATCAATAAGCTTTACATCTTTGGCATTAGGTGAATAAAGCACCTTATATTCAATAGGTGTGAATACCGGTTCAAGAACAATATCGCCCTTCTGATCCTTGGCAATCTTCTTGCCATCAGCTGTAAGAGAAGCTGTTCCTTCTGTTACTGTCCATCCGCCGAATGTATAGCCCTTCTTAGAAACAGTAGGCAATGTCTGCTCAGTCTTTTCTTTCCAGCTATATGTCAGTATAGCCTTTGAAAGCTTAAGTCCTTCTATTCCTGTGTAAGAAATGTGATATGTCTTAGCATTTCCCCACATTGCGTACAGAGTTGCTGCATTATCGCCGTCATAGCTAAACTTTGAAGGTGCATATGAAGAAGTAAGATTGTAAGTTACCTTGTTCTTCTTATAGTCTGCCTCTGTTGAAAAGCCTTTAAGGCTAAGCTCTTTATCCTCGCCATCGATAGCTTTTGCCGCTTCATTAAAGTTAATACTGTCGGCAAATGTCAGACCTGTATAACCATCGATATCTTCATAAGTATGATCATTCTTCACATCAACGAACTTAAATCCATATTCCTTTGGTGTCCACTGCGCTGTAAGGATTACATTTCCATAATTTGCATCATTACCTGCGATAGAAGCCTTAGTACATACTTCCTCTTCATCAAGAGTATTATCTATTGTAGCGGTCTCGTTTCCAGCCTCTACTCCCTTCTGTGTAAGAGCCCATCCAGCAAAATCATATCCGTTCTTTACAGGAGAAGAAATTGTGGCAATTCCGGTTTCAGAAACATACTTTGTAGCATTTTTTACTCTCTTAGGAAGAGCTCCGCCATTCAGTGCGTAAGTTACTGTGTAAGTTACAGGTGTCCACTGGGCTGTAAGCACAACTGTTTCGCCATCTACTGTTGTAAGATTCTTAAGACTGGAAGTAGCTGAATAGGTCACACTCTTGCCATTTACTGTAGCCTTATAATTCTTAAATTTGTATCCATTCCTTACAAATGTGAGGCCTTTAAGGCTGATTGTATCACCATATGAAATAAGAGGAGAAGAAGTCCATGTCTGACCATGATATAAGCCACTTGTTTCCTCTGTTTCTCCACCATTAATCCTGATGGTGTACTTTATGGGTTCCCACTGCGCTGTGAGTGTCATATTCTGCAGGACATCATCACCGTAATATGTCAGGTCGGTATTCCATCCTGTAAATTTATAGCCCGGCTTAGTGATAACCCAATCGGTGTCTGCTGCTATACTTCCAGTCTCAGAATAGTTATAGAACGGCATCTTATCCTGAGCACTTTCCGCTGTGTAAGTAACCTTGGTAGGAAGAGCTTTTCCCTTTGCATCTTTTCCCACCATCTTTCCGCCATTAAGGTTATATGTAAGAGTGTAAGTATTAGTCTTCCATGTGGCTGTAAGTGTTATTGTCTCGCCACCACTTGCAAGATCCTTAAAACTTGCTGTAGGTTTAATATTATATGTCCTGTTATTCTTTTTGTAAGTCCATCCCGTGAGAGTGTAGCCTTCTCTCACATACTCTTCTCCGGAGAGAAGTACTGTTTCACCTTTTGAAACAAGCTCTGAATGCTGAGCTCTTCCTTCTTCATCCACAGTAACGCTATAAGCAAAATCGCTCTTGGCAAAATCGCCAACCAAAGGCTCAAAATCTTCTTCAGTTGCATTGTTTACACCTGCATCAAATACAACTGTATATGTGTGATTAGTGTCATCCCACTGGCCATAAAGATCTATAGTGGTAAGACCATTCTCATCAGCATACTCAATAATATCCATTACTGTAGGCTGATTCACGTCATCGCATGCAAAAAACTCTCCCTCTTTTGTAGTCCAGCCAAGGAAAACATCATTGTTCTTATCAAATGAAGAGTTTCCACTTACATCTCCCTTTGTGATGTCGAGTGGGGTAGCTCCGTTTCTTACTGTATAAGCCTTTGATACTTTTATATCACCATTGTAGTTATTTATATGGTAATTAACAGTATATTTTTTCAGAGTCTGTTTGGCGTATATATCAATAAAGTAGCAATCATTATCAGAAGAATAGTGGTAATTAGGCCAACCTTTTTTATTTTGTCCAAGACTAAGCTTGGTCTGACCGGCTACTATTTGGGTACTATTTCCTGTGCCATCTGTGTAGTACCATCCATCGAATGTAAAGCCCGGGCGATAGTAATCTCCAAAATCAGGGAAAGTATCTCCGTTATGAAGAGTAGTATCACCTACAAATTCCTCATTGCAGACAATCCTTAATTCAATGGGTTCCCATTTAAGGTAAAGAGTAGGCTGCGCCCCTGCCTCAAGCTGCGTCCTGAACGCTTCAGGCAACTCGGAATAATGGAAATTATAATCAGCAGTTACTCCATAATCACGATCATACTGGGTCCTAGGAAGATCTAGCTTCTGGCTATAATTAGAATCAGTATATATTCCTTCAAGTTCATAACCAGCATCAGGAATGATATAATGACAATGAGAAGACCAGCTACCGGTTAATGTTATAGGCCGGTAGTAGTATACTATTTCCTGCCCAAATGTGTCATACTCAAATGATCCTTGATTTTCCTTAATAGCATCAGAATCATCAGCACTTCCTTCAAGGAGGAAAAATCTTCCATACTCTCCTGGGTCAACACGAAAACTTAATTTATCTCCCAACTTCAATTCAGTCGTCAGGGGATCTGTCCCCATCAGCTTTGAGCCAAGGCCAAAGGATGCATAGAAAGTAAGGCTTACTTCTTCCTCTTCGGGAGTGAAGGTGTAAGTCCAGGTATTTGTATCTTCAACATATGTGAAGTCTGCGTCTGTATAATCGGAGGTTGTGTACCAGCCATCGAAAATCTGGTCATCGCAAACAGGCTCAGCAAGGGTGATTGTCATCTCCTCACCAACATAGCCCTCAAGAGAAGTCTTCTCCTTATCGGACTCTGCAAGCTCTGCGTCCTCTCCAAGCTCATAGCTGATGCTGATAACCGAAGGAGTCTTCTGTGCGTCCTTGCTCTCCTCTTCCTTCTCTTCCTCATCAAGGATAAGAATGTCGTCATCACCTGATAACTGATTTCCATCAGTACCATCACCCTTATCAGGATCATCTTCACCATCACCTGCGACGATAGTAACAGGAGTCTCTTCCTTTACTTCCACGCTGCTTGATGCTGCAGCTGCAGACTCCTCTTCTTCCTCTTCATTTTCATCAAGGAACTCTATGGGAGTCTGTTCATCTACAGGTTCTTCCATAGCATAAGATGGTACAAATGATGTAAGTACCATTGATGTTGCCAGAGCAAGGCTCAAAATTTTGTTTGCGATCTTAATCTTCATAACACTCTCCTAATAAAATGAATTTGTACAATCCAAAATATTTTTCCGAACAATTTAATAGTATTCCTGCCGTATATTCTGCGTCTACATAAAAACGTTAAAAATTTACCGTTTTTGAAACGCATTTTCACGCAAGGAAAGTGCCTTATGAAACTCTTTTTCCACACAAAAAAACAGCAGATGCCCAAAAGCATCTGCTGTCATATTCCACATTATTATAATCAATCTATCAAAGACCGATTCTACCCTGTACCTTATCGTTTACAACGTAGTAAGCTGCGTTCTCTTCAGGCTTTACGTAAACGCTGAGCTTCTTGATCTCGTCAGCCTTTCCGCCCATCTCTGCAACGTAGTTGTTCTTGGAGTTTGTAACGATTGTATCGTATGTAACGTTAAGATCGCCATACTGAAGAACGATGTTTGTCTTAACTTCTGCTGCTTCCTTCTTTGCAGGAGCTGCCTTCTTTGCTGTTGTAGCCTTCTTTGCAGGTGCTGCCTTCTTAGCTGTTGTAGCTTTCTTAGCTGGAGCTGCCTTCTTTGCAGGTGCTGCCTTAGCTGTTTCCTTCTTAGGCTCAGCCTTCTTAGCAGGAGCTGCCTTCTTAGCTGCTGTAGCCTTCTTAGCAGGCGCCTTCTTAACCTCAGGCTTCTTCTCCTCAGCCTTTGCTGCAGGTGCTGCTGCCTTAACTTCAGGAGCCTTAGCCTCTGCTACAGGTGTCTTGATAGTAGCAACAGGTTTAACTGCTGCCTCAGTCTTCTTGATCTCTGCCATTTTTCTTTTTCCTCCTCAAAATCATCAATGATTTATCCGTCTCGTTAAATCAGTAAAGTGATTACGAAATAGAGTTTACACTCAATAATCCGCATTGTCAACGCATTCTCACCAATTTGTTTTCACTTAATCCAAGCTACAAGCGGCATAAAAGGATATCAGTGTCATGGAGAACAGTATTCCTGCCAGTATGTCGGTGAACCAGTGGACTCCCGCAAAGAGCCTTGCTGCAACGCCAACAACTATGATAACGGAAAAGACGATGCTTACTACTCTGGAAGTCTTCTCTTCCTTGAAGAGCTTTTTAGCAGCCAGGATTCCGCTTCCCAGTACAGTACAGATAACCAGAGTATGTGTTGACGGGAAGGATGTCTCCAGCTCAGTCTCTCCGGGCTGCATCACAGGTCTGTAGTTGATCGGTATCTTGCCAAAAAGAACATATAAAACAACAACCACCACATAGAGAACACCAAGACCTATTATGGCCTTGCTTACCTTTGAGAGGCTCTTGCCTTTGACAAGCTGCCAAACACCAAGAGCTGCAAAGCAGGCCACCACCAGGAATGAAAAGTACATTGCCAGGTCAGAAATGGTATCCATCACGGAGTTATATCCAAATCTTCCCGCAAAGGTACTGTTGAGGTTTGCAAATCCAACACTGGTTCCCTCAAGTCCCACGCTCTGCCTGTCCACGAAGAAGGTCAGAAGGGAAAAGACTATTGTTACTCCCAGAAGCAATAAAGGCTTCATGAACTTATTTCCATTTTTTGTCTGCATTTTATCTATACACCTCGTTAACAAATTTTCTAAGCTGTACCATCGCACGCTCCACCTTCTCGGTGTCGATGCAGTAAGCCATTCTGAAGAACCCGGGTGCTCCAAAGCCATCGGTTGGCACAAAGATTAGATCGTAGTCCTTAGCTTTTTTGCAGAATTCCACGGAGCTCTCTTCAAGAGCCTTTGGCATGATATAGAAGGTTCCGCCGGGTTTTACCACGGTAAATCCAAGATCCATCAGTGTGTCGTAGATGATATTCATATTGGTCTCGTATACTGAAAGGTCCGCTGTAAGTCCGCACACCTTTGCTACCGCCTGCTGGATGATGGAAGGCGGACAGTTGTGTCCTGTGCCTCTTGAAATCTGTCCGCACATGGGAACGATGACATCAGCTCCCTCGCAGGCCGGATTAACAGCCACGTATCCGATTCTCTCTCCGGGGAGTGAGAGTGACTTGGAGAAGGAGTAGCAGCTCAAAGTATTATCATAGAACTTTGACACATAAGGAGCATCTGCACCCTTGAAGACGATCTCCCTGTAAGGCTCATCTGACAGAAGGAAGATGGTGTGTCCATACTCAGCAGACTTCTCTTTTAATATAGAAGATAACCTCTCCAAAGTCGCGGTAGAATATGCCACGCCGGAAGGGTTATTGGGGGTGTTCACAAGAACTGCCGCCACATTCTCATTGATCATCTCCCGGAACTTGTCAAAGTTGATCTGGAAGCTTTCTGTATCTGCCGGCACAACGCTGAGCTTAAGCCCTGCGCCTGTGATATATGGTCCGTACTCAGGGAAGTATGGCGCAAAAGTGATAACCTCATCCCCGGGCTTTGTCACTGCGCGAACTGCATGGGAGATGGCTCCTGCTGCTCCGGTTGTAGGGAAAATATGCTCCGGGCCATAGCTCATGCCAAATCTCTCATTCAAAGACTTAGCGATTGCTTCTTTATACATGGGATTACCAAGACTCGGTGTGTAGCCGTGAAGAGTCATGGTGTCCTCTGTCTGCAAAAGACGTATCATCTCATCTGTAAATTCCTTAGGCACTTCCACGCTGGGATTGCCAAGGCTGAAGTCAAATACGTTTTCATATCCTATCTCTTTTCCACGAGCAGTTGCGTACTCTGACAGTTCTCTGATAACTGACTTGGCCCCCAACATGCTCTTGTAGTGTTCGTTGATCATGTCCTTCCTCCTACATCATTACTGCAAATCATTAAAGCACAAATTCATAGTATCTACAATACCACATTATTGCAGCTGTTGCATTCTTTCAATTATATCTTCCGTATCCTGCAAAAGAGCCTTTCCCGCCTTGACAGGGTTCGAGTCCTTTTTGTATTTGTACACGAACACAGGAGTAGCCACCTGATGGAATGTCATATTCCCCTTATAGGATGCTATAAAGCCCGGTATTTTCCCGGCATCTATCTTGGCGTTGGGGCTTACCTTAATCTCAATCTCTCCGCCGCCTCCGCTGATCTCCAGGATATATATTCCGTGAGCCTTAGTCCGCAAAAGAGATATCCGCAGCAGATTCTCTACAGGCTCAGGGATCTCACCGAATCTGTCCAAAAGCTCATCCTTCATATCCTCGCACTCACCCTGGTTTTCAAGGCTTGCTATCCTCTTGTAGATCTCGAGCTTTTGCTCCTCATTGAGGATATACTCTGCAGGGATAAAGGCATCCACATCAAGATCAATGCTGGTGTTGATGTCAGCCCTGATATCTACAGGTTCTTCGCCCTTCTTAAGCTTTACCGCTTCTCCCAGCATCTTGCAGTACAGATCATAGCCTACTGCCTGCATGTGTCCGCTCTGCTTCTTGCCAAGAAGGCTTCCTGCGCCTCTGATCTCCAGATCTCGCATGGCGATCTTAAAGCCGCTCCCTAAGTCAGTAAATTCCTTGATGGCTGCAAGTCTCTTTTCCGCCACTTCCTTTAGCATCTTGTCGCGTTTATACATTAGGAAAGCATAGGCGGTCTTGTTGGATCGTCCCACACGGCCCCTTAACTGGTAGAGCTGTGAAAGTCCCATCTTGTCCGAGTCATGGATGATCATGGTATTGACGTTTGGAATATCAAGTCCCGTCTCGATGATCGTCGTTGATACCAGAACATCGATGGTGCCATCAATGAAGTCGTACATAATGCGCTCAAGCTCAGCTTCCTTCATCTGCCCGTGGGCAAAAGCAACGTTGGCCTCAGGCACAAGCTTTTGTATCTGGGCAGCCATATCAGCTATGGTGTTTACCCTGTTGTATACGTAATAGACCTGTCCGTTTCTGGAAAGCTCTCTGACTATGGCTTCACGGACAAGCTCGTCGTTGTACTCCATGACATAGGTCTGGATAGGAAGCCTGTCGTTGGGAGCTTCTTCCAGTACACTCATGTCTCTTATCCCAACCAAAGACATATGAAGAGTTCGTGGGATAGGTGTGGCTGTTAGTGTCAAAACATCCACATTCTCCTTCATGGCCTTGATCTTCTCCTTGTGGGTTACGCCAAAGCGCTGCTCCTCATCCACGATTAAAAGTCCTAAGTCTTTATAGGAGACGTCCTTTGAAAGAAGCCTGTGGGTTCCTATAACAATATCCACAAGACCCTTTTTAAGGTCCGTAACTGTTTTCTTCTGTTCTGCCGAAGTCCTGAACCTGGACATGAGGTCAACCCTTACAGGGAAGTTCCTCATACGCTCAGAGAAAGTATTGTAGTGCTGCTGTGCCAGGATCGTGGTTGGTACAAGGACTGCCACCTGCTTACCGTCCTGAACCGCCTTGAAGGCTGCACGGATGGCAACCTCTGTTTTTCCAAAGCCTACATCTCCGCAAATAAGCCTGTCCATGATACCTGAGGACTCCATATCCTTCTTGGTATCTTCGATGGCCGTCATCTGGTCCTCAGTCTCCTGATAGGGGAAGGTGTCCTCAAACTCCTGCTGCCATACTGTATCTGTGCTGAACTCGAACCCCTTTGCCTGCTGCCTCTTGGCATACAGCTCCACAAGGTCCTGTGCCACTTCCTCGACAGCCGCCTTGACCTTGCTCTTGGTGTGGCTCCAGTCTCCGCTTCCAAGCTTGTTCAGCTTCGGCTTATGGCCGTTCTCGTCATCTCCGCCTGAAGCGTACTTCTGAATAACAGATAGGCCTGTGGCAAGAATATACAGGTTCCCGCCTCCGCCGTACTCCACCTTGATGTAGTCCTTCACTACATGATCGGTTTCTATCTTCTCAATACCACGGTAGATTCCAAGGCCGTGATCCTCGTGAACCACGTAATCACCTATCTTAAGATCTGCAAAATTCGAGATCTTCTCTCCCTGGTACTTGCTCTTTTTCTTTTTCTTCTTCCGGGCGTGCTCAGTGAAGATATCACTTTCCGCAATGACTGCAAACTTGATATCCGGATACTCAAAGCCCTTCAGTATCCTTCCATAGTAGGTCATGATCTCGCCCGGCTTAAGGACGCGCCCGGGATCCTCACTGTAAAAGGCCGTCACCAGATTGTCACGAAGGTCTTCCACAATTCTCTTTGCCCTGGTCCTTGAACCGGAAAGGATAAGAACTTTGTAGCCTCTCCTTGAATAGTTCTTAAGATCACTTACAAGGGCATCGAAGCTGTTATTGTAGGCAGCGATACTCCTTGCCTTTATCTCAAAGCTCTTTTCCGGCTGGAACAGGTTCTGGGATTTGGGCATGGCAAGGGCTGACACAAGAACTCTTCTGCCATTTCCCATTCGTGCTATACAGTTATCTATTGAATAGAGAAGCTCCATCTGGCCGGGAAGGACATAGCCCTTCTGCACCCTGTTGACCATGCTCTCCCTGAATTCTGTCTCCACGGCGCGGGCGTGCTGGAGGATCCTCAGAGGTTCATCCAGAAAGACCAGGGTCTGGTCCCGGGGGAAGAGGTCCAGCAGGCTCTCCGTCATGGGATAGAAGTAGTGGATAAAGCTCTCCAGGCCCGTAAAAACATGGAGCTCCTCGGCCTCCTCCCGGATCCTGGAGATCTCCGACTCCAGCCGGTGGGCAGCCTCGGGGTCCCCCTGGTCCCTGAACCTCTTCACGGCCGTGTCCATCTCCTTTTTCATCCGGCCCAGGCCGTCGTACAGACGCGGACCCTCCAGGATCATCTCGGACGCGGGAAAGATGCGGATGTACTCCAGCTGCTCCACAGAGCGCTGGCTCAGGACATCAAAGCTGCGGATGGTCTCGACCTCGTCTCCCCAGAGCTCGATGCGGACAGGATTTTCCTGGGTCAGATCAAAGATATCGATGATATCGCCCCTGACCGCGAACTGGCCCGGCCTCTCGGTCTGGTAATTCTTTTCATAGCCCATCCCGGTCAGGCGGTCAGCGATCACGGCCGGATCGACAATGTCCCTCTTGCCGATCCCGAGCACATTGTCCCTGAGGACCCTGAGGGGGATCTGGGGCGTGAGCAGGGCGGAGAAGGTCGTGACCACTGTCACCGGCTTGCCCTCCAGGATCCGCCGAAGGCACCGCAGCCTCTCCTTGTCGATCTCGTTTCCGCGCAGGTCCGCCTGATAAAAGATCAGGTCTCTGGTGGGGAAGACCGCGACGTTCCTGTCGTAGAAGGAGCAGTCCTGGGCCAGTTCCCTGGCCCGCAGGTCGCTGTAGGTCAGCACCAGGCGGAGCCTGGCACCGGGAGAGAGGTCCTCCTCCCTGCAAAGAGTATAGAGGAGGTGGGCCTTCTGCGGGTCCGAGCAGGAATCCGCGAAGATTCCGCGGCCCCTCTCCCGGCCCCCGGGAACGGATCCCTCCGCCGGCTCCAGCTTCTCTTTTATGTATTTATATGCCTCCAGCTCCCGGAGCGGGTCTGTAAAAACGTTCATCCTTACCTCTTATGTCGAAGCGCCTTGCGCGAAGACTCCCTTCAGAGAAATCGCGGAGGCGATTTCTCTGAAGGATCATCGAAGTTTGCGGCGCCTCTACGCAAACTTCGAGCATGAATAAAACGCTATCGAGCGTTTTATTCATGCTGACCTCTCATGTCGCAGCGCTCTGCCCGACCGTCTCTTCCTTCTGGACGGCCTCCTCTTTCACAGGCTTTTTCTTTTCCTTTTTCTTTCTGGGCGTATTGTAGCGGTTCATGGCCAGGTCCATGCCCTCTTCCGCCATGCAGGCGACGGCCTCCGCCGCCCTGGAGACAGCCTCCTCCATCACCTTTTTTTCCTCCCCCGAAAAATGTCCCAGGACATAATCCGCAAGGTCAAAATCAGGGTTGGGCTTGGCTCCCACTCCGATCCGGATCCGGGCAAAATCCTGCGTGCCCAGGTGCTGAACGATGTTTTTCAGCCCGTTGTGGCCGCCCGCGCTCCCCTTTTTGCGGATGCGGATGGTCCCGGCCTCCAGGTCGATATCGTCGGAAATGACCACCAGGTCCGCTGAGGGGTCCGCCTTGTAGTAGTGGACGATTTCCTGCACAGCTTCTCCGCTCAGGTTCATATAGGTGAGAGGCTTGACCAGGATGACCTTCCTGCTGCCGATCCGGCCCTTTCCGATCATGGATTTGCCGAACCTCTCCGGTCCTCCGATCCTGAACCGGTCCACCAGCTCATCGATGACATCGAAGCCGACATTGTGCCGGGATCCGTCGTACTTGCGGCCCGGGTTGCCCAGCCCGACGATGATAAAAAAACTGTCCATTGGCGTGGTCCTTTCTGTGTTGGAAGCTGTTATTTACCAGCCAAAAGAAGAGGGCGCTCATAACGCCCCCTCCCGAAATACGATTATCTGTTTAATCAGTGGTGCCTGTTGTAAATGCTATGCTGTCGGTCCTGCAGCCCCATCCTCTTCGTGCATTGCGCTCTCGTCCTGCAGCGCACTCTCTTCATAACTCTTTAAAATGATCTCTTCCAGCATGCTTCTTGTCTCGGAATTGATCGGATGCGCGATATCTCTGTACTCTCCGTCCGCAGACTTCTTGCTGGGCATTGCGATGAACAAGCCCTTTTCACCTTCAATAACCTTTATGTCGTGGACGACGAATACATTATCGATCGTGATAGAAACGACTGCTCTCATCTTGCCTTCTCTGGCAATCCTTCTCACTCTTAC
>DFGW01000164.1 GCA_002372465.1 Butyrivibrio sp. UBA3740 | reverse complement strand
GTATGCTTTGTTACCTACGAGGTATTTGGAGACGGAACCATCAGATGCGCAATGGACTACGATTGTGTAGAGGGACTTCCGGATATGCCTGAGTTTGGTATGCTCTTTAAGTTAAACGCTGATTTTGACCAGCTTACCTGGTACGGTCTTGGTCCTGATGAGACCTATGCTGACAGGAAGCGCGGCGGTAAGCTTGGAGTTTATCACAACGAGGTAAAAGACAATATGGCTAAATACCTTGTGCCTCAGGAATGTGGCAACAAGTGTGATGTCAGATATGCAAAGGTTACAGATAAGAGAGGAAGGGGAATGATGTTCTTCGGAAAGCCATTCTACTTCAGTGCTCTTCCTTATACACCGCATGAGATTGAAAATGCGATGCACCACTATGAGCTTCCAAAGGTTCATTACACAGTTGTGCGTGCATCAATGGGTCAGATGGGTATCGCGGGTGATGACAGCTGGGGGGCTAAACCTCATCCGCAGTTTCTTCTTCCTAGAGAAGGTAAGCTCAGCTTCGAGTTCTTCTTCAGGGGTATTTAAGATAAGCAGCCGGGACTTTGGGTCCCGGCTGTTTTTACATTAGTACGGCTGGGCAAATTGGGAGGGCTCCATAACTCGTCCAGCTTCTTGGCACGCTTTCGCTCTAAGATTTTTGGTAACGGTACTAAGCGCCTAAAGAACAGGCGCTAAGTGCCGACCAAAATCTAAGGCCTGCGACGTCTGTACGAGTTATTTCGCCCTCCCGATTTGCCCGGCCTTACGTATTGGATAAATCATGGACTTTTGTGCGGCTTTATGGGATAATTTAGGGAGTTTATATTTTTTTAAGATATTATGACTTGGGATACAGGAGGAGAGCTTATGGCACTTGTGGATCTTTGTAAGAGAGCGGCGCAGGCCAAGTATGATGTACAGTATTTAAGTACAGAAACAAAGAATGAAGCGCTGTTTAAGGTTGGAGAGGCACTTATTGACAATGCCAGGGAAATAATTGAGGCTAACAATATTGATGTGGAAAATGCCAAGAAGAATGGAATGCATCCCGGACTTTTGGATAGATTGACTTTGACTCAGTCAAGGCTTGAGGCTATTCAGGAAGGCATAAGACAGGTTGCTGAGCTCCCAGATCCTATTGGAGAGGAAATAGAGCACTTCATTAGACCTAATGGACTAAAGATAAAAAAAGTCAGAGTTCCAATGGGAGTAGTTGGAATCATATACGAGTCCAGACCTAATGTTACTCCTGATGCATTTGCGCTGACGTTCAAATCGGGCAATGCATGTATTTTAAAAGGAGGGAGCGACTGTATTCATAGTAATATAGCTATTGTTAAATATATCCGCCAAGCCCTTTCAGAGTGCGGAGTTACCCCTGATGCTGTACAGCTTATTGAGGATACGGACAGGGCTGTTACCAAGGAGTTCATGACCATGAAGCAGTATGTGGATGTTCTGATCCCAAGAGGCAGTGCGGGACTTATCAGGGCTGTCACAGAAAACTCCAACATACCTGTTATTGAGACCGGAACCGGTAATTGCCATATCTATGTTGATAAAGATGCTGACCTTGATAAAGCTATTCCCATCATAATAAATGCCAAGACCCAGAGGATTGGTGTGTGCAATGCTGCTGAGTCTTTAGTTGTTCACAAGGACATTAAAGAGAGGTTTCTGCCTCTTTTTGCAAAGGCAATGAATGACAACAAGGTGGAAGTAAGAGCTGATGATGAGAGCAGAAGCTTTATTGAAGGCGCCCTTGTAGCCACGGAAGAGGACTTTGGAAAAGAGTATCTGGACTATATTATATCTGTAAAAACAGTAAAGGATGTGGACGAAGCCATAGCCCATATCAATAAATACAACACAGGACATTCTGAGGCAATCATTACAGAGAATCAGGCAACTGCCAAGAGATTTCTTGACAGGGTAGATGCAGCATGCGTCTATGTCAACGCCTCAACCAGGTTTACTGATGGCTTTGAGTTTGGCCTGGGAGCTGAGATTGGAATCAGCACGCAGAAACTTCATGCGAGAGGTCCTATGGGACTTAAGGAGTTAACCTCATATAAATATGAGATCATTGGGGAAGGACAGATCAGGGGTTAAAATGAATCAGAACGAATTGCTTGAAGCAAGAGAACAGATAATTAATGTATCAAGACAGCTCCACGAGCTGGGGCTCTTAGTAAGAACATGGGGAAATATAAGCAGCAGGGTTGATGAGGACCATTTTCTCATCACTCCAAGTGGTATCAGATATGAGGATCTGACTCCCGAGATGATATCACTGATAAGGATAAGTGATCTGACTTATGAGGGTGACTATAAGCCCTCCAGTGAATTAAAGGTACATGCAGCAGCTTACAAAGTCAGGAAGGATGCATGGTTTATAGTTCATACTCATCAGGTATATGCTTCCTGCGCCGGAACACTTGGTATAAAGAAGGTTTTTTCATACTATGAAGATGAGGATGTTACCATTCCCGTAGCTACTTACGCACTTCCGGGTACACAAAAGCTTGCTGACAATGTGGCCAGAACACTTCATAAATACAAGGATGCTAATGGCATAATCATGGCCAATCATGGAACGCTCTGTCTTGGGGCTGATTTCAAGGATGCTGTCTTTGTTGCGCAGATGATGGAGAGTGCCTGTAACGATTTCCTCATAGATGTTTGCAAGACTGACATGGTACACGGGGTTGAGAACGGCTATAATTCTCATCTGGAGGATGGAAAGATCGTCTACGACCATAAGGATACTCCTGAGAGAGTTAAGAATATCCATCAGCAGATTTATGCCAGAAGACCGGATGTTTCCTACATTGTTCATAATAAATCCGACGCTGTAATGACTGTATCCAGAAGAGCTAATCACATGAGACCTCTTTTGGATGATTTTGCACAACTTATCGGTGTTTCCGTTAAGATCCCCAACAATGAGGACGAAATCTATAACAATATCAAGAAGAAGGTCAATGTGGTGTTCTCACCTAAGGATGGTGCTTACTGCGTTGGGCCTACACAGGACGAAGCCATGGCAGTTGCAATCGTTCTTGATAAGGGCTGTATTGCATATACGGCTGTTATGAGAAATGGCGAGGGCCACTATCTTTCAAAGCTTGAATGCATGAAGATGAACAGACATTACAGAAAGAGCTACTCTAAGCTTGCAGACATAAATTCAGACACAAAGGAGTAAGTTATGGTAAGAAGACCAAGGAGCATAAAGCCCGGAGACACAATCGGAATCACTGCGCCATCCTTTGGTGCTTTTATTGAACCCTACAACATTATGATCGACATGTCAGAAGATGCCATAAGACAGAGAGGCTATAAGATCCTTGAGGGAGATACTGCCAGAAAGGGCGACGGCATTGGCATCAGCACGGACCCTGAGGTTTGCGGAAAAGAACTGATGGAGTTCTATAAGCGGTCTGATATAGATGCCATAATTTCTGCCGGAGGCGGAGAGCTGATGTGCGAGACCATCAGCAATGTGGATTTTGAGGAGCTTGGAAACTGTGAACCCAAGTGGTACATAGGTTATTCAGACAATACCAATTTTGTCTTTCCTCTTGTTACCATTTCCAATACCCAGGCAATATATGGACCTTGTATTTCCGGTTTTTCTAAGGAGTGGGAGGAGACAGAAAAGGATTCATTTGCAATCCTTGAGGGAACCAAGAGCTCTTTTGACGGATATAAGAGATTTGTTGAGCCTAAGGTAGATGAAAAGGCCAGGGAAAACTCTGAAGAGCCCAAGGTCTACACCAAGGAGGAGCTTAGATGCTGCTATGCCTACAATGCTGACAGAGAGCTGGTTTCCTATATGCCAAAGTGCCAAAGCCTTGAAAAAGCCGGAGACTCTTTGATAGAGATGGAAGGCGTACTTCTTGGAGGCTGCCTTGATATACTGGTCAATATCTGTGGAACCAGATTTGACGAGGTTAAGGAATTTAAGAAGAATAATCCTGATATCATATGGGTATTTGAAGCCTGCGAGCTTAATCCCATGTCAATAAGGCGCAGTATTTGGTGCCTTAAGGAAGCCGGCTGGCTTGATGGGGCAAAGGGCTTTATTATAGGAAGACCTATGGACGCCTGGAAGCAGAACCAGCTTGGATGTGATCAGTATAATGCTGTTACGGGAGCAGTTGGCGATATGGGCGTTCCTATTGTAATGGATGCTGAGATAGGTCATGTGGATCCACAGCTCCCTGTTATAATGGGGGCCAGAGCCAAGGTTACAGCAAAGGGAAATGATCTTAACATTACTTATATTGACTGATTTGGGGGATTGGACGTATGGCTTTAAGTGTTAAGGACATTGATGTAAAAAAGTTTTATGAGGCTATTGTTCATTTTGATGAGGATGAAAGCTGCCGGGATTTTTACTACGAGATAATGGATTTGCCCACAGGACGTAAGAATAAGAGCGGAAGCGATGAGACTGTAAGGGACAGGATTCTTAAGGCTTACGCTGTGCTTTTTTGCGAGGATGCAGGTCTTGAACCCGGAGAAAAAGCTGGGGCTTCTGAGGTGGCTGATACTGCAGACAGACTCTATATTGGTGATGCAGGATATGACCCGGATCACTGGTATCGGATGAAATATCATTTTCCTGTTATAGATGACGACAACTATGACAGGTTTGCAGCACTTGTTCTTTCTGATATGAATTCGGGGCCTTTGCATGACGCTGCCCTTAATGACGGTGAGACTTTGGTTGTGGGAGAGGAAGATCCCCTCCATATGACAGCACAGGAGAGAAAAACTCAGAAGGTCAAGGGGGTAACCCTTCCTACAGGAGGTGCACAGTGAATATACTGATAGTCGATGAGGACAGCACTTCCATTAAGAAGGTAAAGAACTTTTTATCAAAAGAATTTCCAAATGCCAATTGCTTTTATTTTGACAGCTCGCTTTCGGCTCTTGCAAAGGCCAGGGAAGTTGAGATAGATGTGGCAATCCTTGATACAGAGCTGGATGAGCTTGGTGGTCTTGACCTTGGAAAGTACCTTACTGAGCTTAATCCTTATGTTAACCTTATCTATTACACGGAAAACACAGGATACGCCTTTGAGGCTATGAAGCTCCATGCCAGTGGCTATCTTAAAAAGCCGGGGAGTGGATCGGAAGTAAAGAAGGAGCTTGAGACACTTCGTTACCCTGAAATCCGTAAGAAGTTTAAGAGAGTATTTGCCCAGACCTTTGGGAATTTCGAGCTTTTCATCGATGGAAAGCCTGTGGATTTTAAGTACACCAAGACCAAGGAAATTGTGGCAATCCTTATAAATAATAAGGGGGCTCAGACCACCAACGGGGAGATAATCGCAAACCTCTGGGAGGATGACGGAGATCCGGAAAAGAAACTTTCCTATTTGTGTAATCTTCGCCAGGACCTTCAGAATACCTTCAACAAGTATAAGCTTGACGGGATCCTCCTTAAGCAGCGCGGGAGTATGGCCATTGCCAAGGACAGGATCGAGTGTGATCTTTATGACTGGCTGGAGAAAAAGAAGGACTCCAAGTACAGGTATACAGGAGATTATATGAATCAGTACAGCTGGTCAGAGTTTTATCATGCTGAACTGGATGAGATCAGCTACGAATTGGAAGACGAAGATTATTAATACCAAAGGCTTTCCCTTTAATCAGATTAAGGGAAAGCCTTTGGTATTGTCAGTTAGAGGATTTTACTTTCATCCATTCGTCGGCGTAGAGCTTATCGCCATCTTCACCAAGGTACTGGTATGCCTCAACCTTCATGGTAGACAGATCAGGGAAAGCAACCTTGGAGTTCTTGATGTCCTCATCTTCGATGTTTTCTTGTGCCTCTGTATTAGGTGTGGAGTAGGTTATATATTCAAAGTTCTTAAGTGCAATGTCTCCGCGGCACATGAAGTCAATCCATTTCTCGGCGTTTTCAACGTTCTTGGAACCTTTGGTAATTACCCAGGAATCAATCCAGACGGTGGTGCCTTCCTTGGGAACCACATACTCAAGATTGGGATTCTCCCTTGCTGTGTAGATTGCTTCTCCTGAGTAGATAACTCCAAGAGCAGCCTCGTCGCCGATCATCTTATCCCTTACCTGGTCGATTACATAGGCCTGAACCAGGGGCTTTTGTGCAATGAGGTCCTCAGTTGCCTTTGCAATCTCGGCAGGATCTTTGGAGTTCTGAGAGTAGCCGTTTTTGATTAGTGCAACCATGTAAGCATCTCTTACTGAATCCTGCATAAGGATCTGCCCGGAATATTTCTCGTTCCAAAGAATGTCCCAGCTGTCCACAACGTCGTCAACTAAAGTCTTGTTGTAGAGGATACCTACAGTTCCCCAGCAGTAGGGGATGGAGTATTTATTCTCGGGATCAAAGCTCTTTGATGTTTCAAAGTACTGCTGACCGATGTTTTTGGAATTGGGGATGTGATCAAAGTTCAGAGGCTGGATCATATCATTTTCTCTGAGCTTCTGGATCATGTAATCGGACGGACAAACTACGTCATAAGCTGAGGTGTCCTGAGCAAGCTTGGCATACATGATCTCATTGGTCTCGAACATGTCGTAAACCACCTTGATGCCCGTTTCATCCTCAAACTGTTTTATGACGTCCTCGTCTATATATTCTCCCCAGTTATAGACATACAGCTTCCCATTAGAGCCGCTTCCTTCTGATGAGCTTCCGCAGCCCATAAGAAGAGAGGCTGTCATTGCAATGACAAGCATAATTCCAAGCAAACGTTTTTTCATAATATCATTTCTCCCTGTTCTTTTTATGTTCAGCACGGTCTGTTATTAACAAAAGGGCAAGAACGACAACAAATATTATAGCAGATAATGCATAAATTTCAGGCTGAATACCTCTTTTAACCTCGTTATAGATTAGGGTGGAAAGGGTCTCAAAGCCGGATCCCTTGGTGAAGTAGGTGATGATAAAGTCATCAAGGGACATGGTAAATGCCATAAGAGCACCTGATACGATTCCGGGAACAATGTCCGGCAGAATGGTCTTGGTAAAGGCATACAAAGGTGTAGCACCGAGGTCGAGCGCTGCCTCATATACATAGTAGTTCATGTTCTTGATTCTTGGAAGGACGCTGAGCATAACAAAAGGAATGTTGAAGGTTATATGGGCCAGCAGAATAGTTGAAAAACCAGAGCTTAAGTGGAAAAACCTAAACAGAAGCATCAGGGAAATACCGGTTACTATATCAGCATTTATCATAGGGATATTGGTAATGGCAGTAAGTGTCGACCTGATCTTGGAACTTAGGCCCACCATGGCGATACAGGCTACTGTACCTATTATGGTTGAAAAGATGGTAGCCAGGATTGCGATGGAAAGTGTATTGACCAGGGCAGAGGCAACAGCTTCGTCGGAAAAGAGCTGTGTATACCACTTCAGCGTGAATCCGCCCCATCTGGCTCTGGACTTACTGGAGTTAAAGGAGAGCACTATCAGGGTCACGATGGGAGCATACATAAATACCAGAAGGATGGCGAGGTACAGTCTTTCGAAAACTCTTTTCATGCAAGAGTACCTCCTTCCGAATCAAATATGTTCTCAATTATCATGTTGATAAAGATAAAGATCATCAGCACGATAGAAAGGCCACTTCCCAGATGCCAGTCATAGAGCTGGGTAAACTGCTGCTCGATGATATTTCCTATAAGAAGTATCTTGGATCCGCCAAGCATAGTGGAGATTGCAAAGGTGGTCAGTGCAGGAATAAATACCATTGTTATACCGCTTATGATGCCGGGCACTGAAAGCGGAAGAATGATCCTGAGGAAGGTCTGGAAAGGACCGGCACCCAAATCTCTTGCGGCATTTTTGACATTATCATCAATCCTGCTTAAGGAATTATAGATGGGAAGGATCATAAAGGGCAGGAAGTTATATACCATACCAAGAATAATCGCTGCCGGGGTATTGATTATATTTATAGTCGGAAGGTGTAAAAAAGTAAGAACGGTGTTTATTACGCCTTTGCCTTCCAGAAGGGTCATCCAGGTGAGGGTCCTTAAAAGGAAGTTCATCCACATGGGAAGGATGAAAAGAGTAACCAGATAAGTGTTCCTTGTGAGTTTCATGGAGGTAAGGATCATTCCCAGAGGGTAGGCCAGAATAAAACATATCAGCGTGCTGATAAGTGACAGCTCAATAGAGCGGCCAAGAGCCTTAAGATATCCGGGCTCAGTAATCCAGGTAATATTGGTAAGGGTAAAATTGCCATGGGTATCCGTAAGGCCGTAGTAAAGCACCATTACAAGGGGCACAAGGATAAAGATCAGCGCCCATGCCATATATGGAGATGCCAGAAGATAAGCAGTTCTTCTTCTTTTAAACAGTTTCATTGATGGCCTCCTCGTCCTCAGACTCAGGAACATTCATGATCTGGATGTTGAAAGGATCGACCTTTATGCCGACCTTTGATCCGACCTCTGAGAGCCTTGTGGAGTGTACAAGCCACTCATAGCCGTTTGCCTCAACGTCCATTTCATAATGAACGCCTTTAAATGTGAGATCTGTTACAACGCCCTGTATTATTCCGTTTTCAGGAGCTACCAGTTCAACATCCTCGGGGCGGATGACCACGTCAACGGGCTTATTCTCACCAAATCCCTTATCAACACAGGCGAATCTGGTGCCAAGGATCTCAACAAGCTCATCCCTTATCATGGTTGCACGGATTATGTTGGAGTCCCCGATAAAGTCAGCTACAAAGGCGTTTTCTGGTTCGTTGTATATGGCTTCGGGAGATCCCTCCTGCTGAATATAACCCTGGTTCATAACTACGATATGGTCAGACATGGTAAGAGCCTCTTCCTGATCGTGAGTTACATAGATGAAGGTAATGCCAAGCTCTTCCTTGAGACGCTTAAGCTCGTACTGCATGTCCTGACGAAGCTTAAGATCCAGGGCTCCAAGGGGCTCATCCAGCAAAAGAACCTTGGGCTCATTTACAATAGCTCTTGCAATGGCGATTCTCTGCTGCTGACCACCTGAAAGAGAGTCCGGCATACGCTTTTCGTAGCCTTCAAGGTTTACCAGTTTAAGGGCATAGCTTATCTTGTCCTTGATATAGCTGTCTGACTTGTTCTTGATCTTAAGGCCGAAGGCAATATTATCGGCAATGGTCATATGGGTGAAGAGGGCATACTTCTGAAAGACAGTATTGAGCTGCCTCTTGTTTGGAGCAAGGTTGGTAATGTCCTGACCATCAAAAATAACACGCCCCGTTTCGGGCTTTTCGAAACCGCCGATTATCCTTAAGGTTGTGGTCTTTCCGCAGCCTGAAGGTCCAAGAAGTGTTACAAAAGAATTTTCATATATATGGAGATTAAGGTCGTCCAGAATAGTCTGACCATCATATGATTTCGAGATATGCTCAAGAGTGATAAGATCTTTCCCCATTTTTGTTCTCCCTACATTAATATAATACAATTACAATCTTCTTTATTGTAATAGAGTGACAGTGGGTGTCAATTACTTTTTTTGATATATTTAAAGTTTGTTTTACTTGTGATAGAATGTGATAAATAAAGGTTTTTCAAAACTGCTTTTTTAGGAGGCGCGCTATGGCCGCAAAAGACAAGTATGTAGCCTATGTGTCCAGCTACACATCAGGTTTAGGCACAAAGTATGGAATCAGAATATATGACGTTGATCTCAAGAAGGGGAGAATGACTGAGAAACAGAAGGTCGAGATTACCAATTCCTCATATCTTGGAATCGCTCACAATAATAAGACACTTTATTCCATCACTGATGAAGGTGTGGAATCATATCATATTCTCCCGGACGGAAACCTTGAGTTTTTAAATGAAGCATCTATAAACGGAATGCGTGGCTGCTATCTTAACGAGGATCAGAAGGATAACTTCCTTGTTACAGCCGGTTACCATGACGGAAAGGTTACAATCTTAAGACTTAACAAGGACGGCTCTATCGGTGAGATCACTGATGAGAGATATCACAAGGGCCTTGGTACAGCAGCCGGCAGGAACCATGTTCCTCATGTTCAGTGCATCAAAGTTTCCAAGGACAACAAGTACCTTTTGGCAGCTGACCTTGGAATGGACAGGATCAATATCTATTCACTTAATCATGAGACAGGTAAGATCAAAGAGGTTGATGTGATCCACTGTGATCAGGAATCATCACCAAGACATATGCAGTTCTCCAAGGATGGTAAATTCCTCTATGTATGTCTTGAACAGAAGTGTGCCATCGATGTATATGAGTACCACGAGGATGAGAACGGAATGCCTGAATTTAACAAGATCCAGGAGGTTTCCAACTCAGATGAGGCCGATTCAATCGGTGTAGCCTGCAGCGCTTTGACATTCTCAGAGGATTATAATTATCTGGTTAGTTCAACAGCAGGTGAGAACAATGCCATTGTTTTCAAGGTAGACAAGGAGACTGGACTTCTGACCAAGAAGATCCAGCTTCCTGTAGCAGGAGAGTATCCTAAGGATGTAGCTCTTTTCCCTGACAACAAGCACCTGGTATCCTTAAATCACGAGTCAGATACCCTGACATTCTTCACAGTTGATATGGATGCCGGAACCATGGTAATGAACGGACCGGAGATTCCGGTTTCTCGTCCAAACTGCATTGTATTCCACAAATTAGAGGGATAATAAAAGAAAAATTTAGCGCTCCGGTATCTTTCCGGAGCGCTTTTTAATGCCCTGAGCTTGGGCGAGGATTTAGTTATTGTGTCCCAGATAGAAGTTCAGAATGCCGTCAACTCTTGAGGACATATTGGAGATCATGAGGTCAAGAATGGTGTAAGCACACATGCTTTCTACAACGACAACAGCTCTTGGTACAACCACAGGATCGTGGCGGCCTTTTATGTTGATCTCTATGTTTTCGCCGTCTTTATTTATGGTGTCCTGAGTCTTGGCTATGCTGGGAGTCGGCTTTACGTAGGCCCGAAGGATTATCTCATTGCCGTCTGACATTCCGCCAAGGATTCCTCCTGAGTGGTTGGTCATCTTGGAAACAGTATTGCCAACAGCTTCGAAAGCATCGTTGTTCTCATCTCCGTACATGGTGGCTACCTTGCAGCCATCACCTATCTCGACAGCCTTTACTGCACCTATGCTCATTACGGCACGGGACAGGAGAGCATCAAGTTTATCGAAAACCGGTTCACCTATTCCAGCAGGAACGCCGGTAATCCTGCATTCGATAACTCCACCAACGGAATTTTTGTCTTCACGGCACTTGTGGATCAGTTCCATAGCTCTTTTGTCAGCATATGCATTAGGCATGGCAGTGGGGGTTTGAAGGCGAAGGTTCATATCAATCTTGGACGGGTCAATCTCCACATCGCCGATGGACTTTGTGTAGGCTGTTACCTTTACCCCCATTATCCCAAGAAGCTTGGAGCAGAGGGCTCCGGCTGCAACTCGTGCAACAGTCTCCCTCCCGGAAGACCTTCCGCCGCCTCTGTAATCCCTAAAGCCGTATTTCTGGTCAAAGCCGTAATCGGCGTGGCCAGGCCTGTAGTAGGATGCAATCTCGCTGTAATCAGCAGAGTTATGGGATGTGTTTCTGACCATAAGGCTTATGGGAGTTCCTGTAGTCTTTCCCTCAAATACACCGGAGAGTATCTCCACCAGATCATCCTCTTTTCTGGAAGTGGTGGCATCGGAAGTTCCGGGCTTACGCCTGTCAAGAAACTTCTGAATATCTTCTTCGTTTAGCTCCATTCCTGCAGGGAATCCATCAATTACACAGCCGAGGGCTTTTCCGTGGGACTCACCCCAGGTTGTCAGAGTTATATTCTTTCCAATTGTTGAACCGGACATAGGCTTATCCTTTCATGTTATGACTTGTGATTTAGTATAACACAGGGGAAAAACATAGTTTCATATTTAATTTTCTTTTTTGTATTTTTTTATCAAAATTGGTGAATTTTTTGTGAAATCGTTATATAATACACTTTGTAATTCTATGTGCTCATGAAACATCGCAAAAATAGGGGATTTTCGATATGAATGCTAGTAACTTGCAGATGAAGCTTGACTTCAAGAGCAAGGTGATCTCAAAAGTAGAGAAATTTAATAGAAAACACAAAGCGCTGTCTTTCTTAGGTATTGCTTATGCTGTTATGGCTATAACAGTATATAATTTCCTGTTTTATTTCTACAGAAACACCAAAAGATTTACATGTTTAGCATGTATTATTCTGTTTTTCGCAGTAAGCAGCAGCTTTTCTTATCCTGCAATGTCACTCAATATCAGCTTTGCCAGTGACGCTACAAATGAGGACCTATCAGGTGGAACGGCAACTGTTCTTTCTGGTGAAGAAGTTGCCGAATCAGATGCGGAGCTGGCTGTTCCTTTGGATGTTGATCAGGATGTTATGGCTGAGGCCAGTGAAGTGGTTAATCCTGA
>DFGW01000113.1 GCA_002372465.1 Butyrivibrio sp. UBA3740 | reverse complement strand
CCCTGCTCCTGCTACAACCTTCACTCACCTGGATGCTACAACGGTTCTTTCCAGAGATATTGCATCAAAGGGTATTTACCCGGCAGTTGATCCTCTTGATTCAACAAGCCGTATCCTTTCACCTGATATCGTAGGAAAAGAGCATTATGAAGTAGCAAAGGGAGTACAGCAGGTACTTCAGAGATATCGTGAGCTTCAGGATATCATTGCTATCATGGGTATGGATGAACTGTCGGAAGAGGATAAGCTTACCGTTTACAGAGCACGTAAGGTGCAGAACTTCCTGTCACAGAGCTTCTCTGTTGCAGAGCAGTTCACAGGTCTTCCAGGAAAGTATGTTCCTCTTAAGGAGACAATCCGCGGATTCAAGATGATTCTTGACGGCGAGTGCGATGATCTTCCGGAGTCAGCATTCCTTCTTGTTGGAACTATTGACGAAGTATTCGAAAAGGCTAAGAAAGGATAATTAATATGTCCTCTTATCATTTACAGGTTATCTCCATGGATGGCCAGGAATTCGACGGTAGTGTGCAAAAACTGCTTCTGCGTACTATAGACGGTGATGTTGAGATACTTGCTCGCCACACCGACTACTGTACTGCCATTGGCATGGGCACTGCCAGAGTCACAATGGAAGATGGCAAAGAAAGAAAAGCAGCCTGTATCGGTGGAATGCTTTCAGTCATGAAGGGCGAGGTCAGAGTTTTTCCAACCACCTGGGAGTGGAGCGAAGACATTGACATTGAGCGTGCGAAAGCCGCCAAAGCCAAGGCAGAAGAAAGACTTAATGATCAGATGCTTGACAAGGAAGCCCGTGTAAGGGCTGAGGCCAAGCTGTACAGAGCTTTAGTTAGAATCGGGGCCAGCGGTCAGGGTCACGAATAAAGAAAAAGAAATAATGCCGGGTACCTGTAAAATGGTATCCGGCATTTCCTTTGTATCAATTTGTTTCTGCAAAAACCCAGAAGCAGGGTTTGGGACTGAATCTGTCATCAAAAAGAAGTGGGCATTGCTTTCTTGAAGAGCTGCTTCCGCCGCCTACATTTGATCTGAAGTTAAGCCAAGAGAGGGAATCAATGGTTCCCCAGAAGGTCATTCCTGTTATGTTTACTCCTTCTGCTTTAGCGGCCTGAAGACCTTCGTACATATTACCCCCAACTTTATATAGTAAAAAAGCATTCGGACTAGTTTAGCAAATTGCATAAAACCGCTCCACCAGATAATTGCTCTATTCTCTCCAATAATTGCTCTTAGCAACATTGAGAAGCATTTGCCAATATTTGATTAGATTGCCGTAGCAAAAAGCAGTAAATTACAAATATAAAAAATGTATAAAAACCGGTGCATGGCAAATTGCCTATGAAATTTGACTGTTCTATGAACCGGCTCATAAAAATATGTACAAACAGCACAATAAATAAAGACAAATCGTTAATTTTCTGTTAAAGAAGTAAAAAATGTGCTAACTAAGGTAAAAGATTTCCATTCTGTGAAAAATAAACTGATCCTATAATTATCCATGAAAAGTGTTATGTACTTATGCTTTTTATGGAAACTATAAAAAGTAAATGTAAAAAGGGAGAAAGGGGTAATTATGAAAAACAAAGCAATGAAAAAAGTAGTTGCACTTTCAATGAGCGCACTGCTCATGGCAACAGCTGTTGGTTGCGGCGGCTCAGCTACACCTGAGAGCGCAGGAACAACCGATGGAGGGGAAACAACTACAACAACTACTGACACAACCACAGCTGATACAACTACAGCTGACGCAGGGGCTGCAGAGGAGAAGACTTACTCACCTGACGAGATCGTTGATTTCACATTCTTCGCAGGAATGCCCGGAACAGAGATCAACAGCGGCAACAATGAGATCCAGGACATGATCGCTGAGAAGACAGGCGTTCGTCTTAAAGAGACATGGCTGACAGGTCAGACTGTTTCAGAGGCTATCGGAAGCATCATCGCATCCGGAACATATCCTGATCTTATCGATGGTGGTGACGGAAGCACAGACCTTTACAATGAAGGCGTACTTATTCCTTGGGATGAGTATCTTGAGAGTGGAAAGTATCCTAACCTTTCAAATTACTACACAAAGAACGAGTGGGATCAGTTCAGACAGGATGATGGACACATCTACTGGTGCAACGTATTCCAGAACACAAAGGGAGCTCCTACAGGAACAGCTCACAACGACGAGGCATTCTGGATTCAGGCACGTGTTCTTGAGTGGGATAACTATCCTGAGATCAAGACTCTTGATCAGTACTTCGATCTTATTGAGAGATATGCAGCAGCTAACCCTAAGAGCAAGGATGCAAACGGCAACGAGGTAGATATCATTCCTTACACCTGCCTTTGCGATGACTGGAGATACTTCTGTATTGAGAACGCTCCTCAGTTCCTTGACGGATATCCAAACGACGGTTCTGTAATCGTTGACAACAGCGGTACACCTACAATCGTTGACTATAACACAACACCTACAGCTAAGAGATATTTTGCAAAGCTGAACGAAGAGTACCAGAAGGGCATTCTTGATAAGGACTTCGGAACTCAGAAGTATGATGATTACATCCAGAAGCTTTCAAATGGTAACGTACTTGGTATGTGCGATCAGTACTGGGATTTCCAGCAGATCAACGATGCACTTCTTACAGCAGGTCTTGACCAGCAGGGCTGCAACTATGTTCCTCTTGGACTTACAATTGACGAGGGAATGGACAATCGTTGGCATACATACGGTGACACACTTAACACAGCTTCAGGTATCGCAATTACAACAGCATGCTCAGATCCTGACCTTGCTTTCTCATTCCTTGACAAGATGCTTGACCAGGACATCATGAACCTTCGTTTCTGGGGTGTAGAGGGTGTTGATTACCTTGTTGATGACGACGGTCTCTTCTACAGAACTCCTGAGATCAGAGCACAGGTTGCTGATCCTACATACAAGGCAGATCACATGTGCACATACAGCTACCTTCCTCAGTACGGCGGAACAAGCGACGATGGAAAGAATGCTAACCTTCCGGAGGAGCAGCCTTCAGAATTCTATGACAAGCTTGCAGATCCTCTTAAGAAGTGCTTCGATGCATATGGTGCAAAGAACTATCCTGATCTTATCGGATCAGTTGTAGAAGATGTAAATGCTACACATCCTTGGTTCCCTATGTGGTCATACTCAAACAACCTTGATACATCAACACCAGGTGGTGTTGCTTGGACAAAGATGGGTGAGTGCAAGCATGAGTGGCTTCCTAAGATCGTTATGGCTTCTGATTTCGAGAGCGCATGGACAGATTACATGAAAGCTTATGAAGGATGCCAGCCTCAGGACTTCCTTAACCAGATGCAGGAAGAGCTCGACAGAAGAGTTGAAGCAGCTAAGAATGCAGGCTGATAAAGCTTAAACTCGGGTAGTAGATAATCAGGCAGCCATATGCCTTAAGTATATGGCTGCCTTTTTTGAGCAAAGATTTTTGAATGAAAGGAACCAAAAGCATGAGTAAAACCGTAGCTAAGCAAAAGAAAACGGTCATAACACGAAAAGAACTCGCAAAGCAAAAGGTTCTTATAGCATGGTCTGCAGTGTTTGTTGTTTACGGATTTATTTTCTGTTATCTGCCACTTGCCGGCTGGCTGATGGCCTTTGAGAACTATAAGAATAAAACCGGCCTTTTCCATTCAAAGTGGGTTGGTCTTGAGAAATTCAGATTTCTGTTTTCTGATGTAACTTTCCTTAAGGTTATTAGAAACACATTCTGTATGGGTACGTTGAATCTTATATTCACTACCGTTACAGCTATCGTATTTGCAATCCTTTTAAATGAGTTCAGACTTATCAGGGCAAAAAAGGTTGTTCAGACTATTTCATATCTGCCACACTTCCTGTCCTGGATCATTGTTACAGGTATTTTAAATGATGCTCTGTCATCAACAGGTATTGTAAACGAACTTCTTATGAAGTGGGGACTTGTAAAGAGTTCAGTTCCGTTCTTCTCGATACCGGCGCTATTCTGGCCAATCGTAACCTTCGCACATGTGTGGAAGGAAACAGGATGGAACGCAATCATCTATCTTTCTGCTATTACATCTATTGATCCTTGCCTTTATGAGGCAGCTTCTATCGACGGCGCAGGAAGATGGGGTAAGATCAAGAATGTAACGTTGCCTGGAATCAAGCCGACGATAATAATCCTGCTTATTATGAACATGGGAAATCTGCTTAATGCAGGTTTTGAAGTACAGTACCTCTTAGGAAACGGACTTGTAAAGAGCGTTTCAGATACCATTGATATTTACGTACTTACCTGGGGTATCAGCCAGAATGACTACTCCCTCGGTACTGCAGCCGGTATCTTTAAGAGCGTGGTATCCATCGTTATCATTGTGATTGCTAACCAGATCGCAAAGAGACGCGGCGGAGAAAGGTTATTCTAAGGAGGTGCAGTATGGAAAAAGAAAATAAACAAAGCGGAATACATAAATTAACGGTAGCGGATATAATCTTCTACATATTCCTCTATCTGTTCATGCTGATCTTCTGTATAGTAACGGTTTATCCGGTAGTAAACACTCTGGCAATCTCTTTCAATGACGGTGTAGATGCCATGAGAGGCGGAGTACATATCTGGCCAAGAATGTTCACCACACAGAACTACAGCGTAGTACTTGCTCTTAGAAGTATTGGACGAGGCGCTGTTATATCAGTACTTAGAACTGTGCTCGGTACACTTTTTGCAGTAGTTGCCAACGCTCTTTTAGCCTTTATTGTAAGCCAGAAGAACTTCATATTCAGATCTCAGCTGTCACTGTTCTGGGTTATCACAATGTATGTTAACGGTGGTATGATCCCTGTCATGCTCCTGTACAGAAACCTTCATCTTACAAATTCCTTCTGGGTATATGTCATCCCCGGAATGATCAGTGGTTTCAACATGCTGGTTATGAGAACCTATATGGAAGGTCTTCCTGATTCACTTCAGGAGGCTGCCCAGATTGACGGTGCAGGCTACATGAAGATATTTGTATCTGTTGTTTCACCTCTTTGTAAGCCTATCTACGCTACAATAGCTCTTTTCGTAGCTGTAGGACAGTGGAACTCATGGTTTGATACAATGCTGTACAACCGTATGGCAGATCAGTACACAACACTTCAGTATGAGCTGATGAAGATGCTTTCAGCTGTTACATCTCTTAAGGGTAATGCCGGAGCTGCAACAACAGGAACATCAGTAAACATCACACCTATTTCGGTTAGAGCAGCTGCCACCATCATCACAATGGCACCTATCGTTATGCTCTATCCTTTCCTGCAGAGATACTTCGTTACAGGACTTACAATCGGTGGTGTTAAAGAGTAATAAAAGAAAAATTGAAGCAATATTGAAGAAAATAAAGTCCCAACGATACAATCATATCGTTGGGACTTTTTGTATATTATGTTCGTTGACATGATTTTCAAAATGTGTTTCAATATTTAGTTGACGGTATATTATAAATTTTTTATAAATTTATTATAAAGTTATTGTTTTTATTTTTATTTGCGGAGGGTGGCAATGAGACGTTTT
>DFGW01000119.1 GCA_002372465.1 Butyrivibrio sp. UBA3740 | reverse complement strand
CGAATCTCTCGGAATTCTCTATCATCATCACTGTGGCATTGGGAACATTGATACCAACCTCAATGACTGTGGTAGAGACGAGAACATCAATATCTCTTCTGGCAAAGGCATCCATTATGTCGTCTTTTTCCTTTGGTTTCATCTTTCCATGGAGCATTGCCACATTCACAGAATCAGGTAAGGTTGCCTTTAACATCTGGGTGTAGCTCATAACATTTTCAACCCCATCCAGCTCCCCTTCTTCGATCATGGGACAGATGACGTAGCACTGATGGCCCTTAGATACCTGATCGTTTATGAATTTATAAGCTGTAGGCCTGTAGGAGGTCCCCACAACACAGTTCTTGATAGGAAGCCTGCCAAGGGGCATCTCATCCACGATGGAAATATGAAGATCTCCATATAGGATAATGGCTAAAGTCCTTGGAATAGGGGTTGCACTCATGGCAAGGACATGGCAGCTAAGACCTTTTCCGGCAAGAGCTCCCCTTTGCCTTACTCCAAATCTGTGCTGCTCATCTGTTACAACAAGGGCAAGGTTCTTATATACAACCTTTTCCTGCACAAGGGCATTGGTTCCGATAATACAGTTTACCTCACCTTCGCTTATCTGCCTCTGTACTTCCTTTTTGTCCTTGGCGGATAAAGCCCCGGTTAAAAGAGCCGGTTTAAGACTGGTAAGTCCGTACCTGCCAATGATCTCCTTAAAGCTTTCAAAATGCTGGGCTGCAAGTACTTCCGTTGGAGCCATCATTGCTCCCTGATAACCGTTGGCAGCACACATAAGTAGAGCCATAAGGGCAAGAATGGTCTTTCCGCTTCCCACATCGCCCTGAATAAGCCTGTTCATCACATATCCGCCGCAAAGGTCATTTTTAACGTCCTCCCAGGCGCGAAGCTGTGCCCCGGTAAGCTTATAGGGAAGCTTTTCCAAAAGCCTTTCCACGTCAGAAACCTCTATCATGGGGTTCTGATTAACAACTTCCTCTGAGGTTTGTTTTAAAAGCCTGAGCCTTAGTACAAACAAAAGAAACTCATTATAGGCAAGTCTTCTCCTGGCATCCTCGAGGCAGGCCCCGTTATCAGGGAAATGAACGCAGCGAAGTGCTTTGAAGTATTCCATAAGATCGAGCCTATTAAGGATCTCTTTTGGCACAAATTCTTCAAGATTTCCTACGCTTAAAAAAGCCTTCTCTACGGATTTCATAACCATGTTATTGCTAAGGCCCTTTGTAAGGGGATATCTTGGCAGCAAATGCCCCATCAGAGAAGCATATTCCTCGATTTTATACATCTTGGGATGATCCATGGAAAAGAAATTTCCCTTTTTCCGGACCATCCCCCTGAAAATATGGGTTGTTCCGCTCTTTAAGGAAGATGCCAGATAAGGTGCATTAAAATAAGCCATCTTAACCCGGCCGGTGTCGTCAGCTGCCTCAAAGGCAACGATGGAGAGATTTCGCACACGCCTCTTGGTGATATTGCCAATTATAGTAAGCGAAACAGCGCATATGACATTTTCCTTAAGCTCACAGGCTTTTAGCGGCTTATCAAAAAGATCATATCCCCTTGGAAAATAATTAAGAAGATCACCGCAGGTATATACCCCGACCTTATTAAACAGCTTTCCGGTCTTTTCCCCTATGCCCTTTAATTCAGTGATGTTTTCTGATAATTCTCTTTTCCCCAAAACTTATACCCCTAAAGTTAAAGCCGGACTAAAATTGCCCGGCTTTACATATCTTATTCACAAGAAACTATATAGTAATAAATTGGCTGTCCGCCGTACTGAAGCTCTACATCGCAGGTTGGGAAGCGCTCCATGATCCTGTCTTTAAGACCCTGCGCATCACTTTCCTTAACTTCGTCTCCGTAGTAGACACTGATGAGCTCAAGTTCATCAGACATCATCTTCTCCAGCATTTCATAGGTCACATCAGCAATGTCACTGCCTACTCCAAGGATTCCCTTGTCGCCGATTCCCATGTAGTCGCCCTGTTTGATGGTTACATCATCGATAACAGTATCTCTGACAGCATAGGTAACTTCTCCGGTTGAAACCGTTGAAAGTGACTCTGTCATAGAAGAAATGTTGGCATCTAGAGGAGCATCCGGAACGAAATTGATGATTGCTGTAATGCCCTGAGGAACTGTCTTACTTGGAACAACCACGATCTTCTTGCCGTCCTCGCTGTCCTCAGACATGATAGCTGCCTGGTTGGCTGCAAGAATAATGTTCTTATTATTTGGAAGAACCACTACAGTATCAGCATTTACCTTAGCAACTGCATCCAGGATGTCTGCTGTACTAGGATTCATGGTCTGACCACCTTCAATTACGTAGTCAACACCAAGACCTCTGAAGATATCAGCAAGACCTGCGCCGGCACAAACAGTAACAAATCCAACGTCCTTCCTGGGGCCTACAGGAACCTCTTCCTCGCTGTCATTCATATCTACCCTGTCGCCAAGAGGAATATCATCTCCCTTGGAATAGGTAGGTGTAAGCTCGGCAGCTCCGTTGATCTCAGTCTGAATCTCGGACCAGGATCCGTCGTCATTCTCATGGAAGAGCTTTTCTCTGTGCTCCATCCACATATTGTCAATCTTCATATTGGAAAGCTGACCATACATAAGAGCTCTCTGAATTGCAAGTCCCGGATCATTGGAATGAACATGGACCTTACAGATCTCATCGTCAGCAACCATTACGATACTGTCACCGATGGACTCGAGGAAGCCCTTGAAATCTATCTCCTGCTTAACATTTAAAGGCTTATTCAAAAGAACTATGAACTCAGTACAGTAACCGAACTTGATATCGGTTTCCTTCTGGGGCTCCTTCGCTTTGGATCTTGCACCGGGAGTTACATCCTCTTCTGTGATGGAAAGATCGATTTCTTTACCAAGGAATCCGTCCCTGGCTCCCTTAAGAACCTGAACAAGTCCCTGTCCGCCTGAATCCACAACACCTGCCTGTTTAAGAACAGGGAGCATATCGGGAGTCTTTGAAAGAACAACCTCAGCATAGTCAATAACTTCGTTACAGAACCTCTCGATATCATCACAGCCTTCCATAGAAAGCTCGTGAGCCTTCTCAGCTGCGCCCTTGGCAACGGTAAGGATTGTACCTTCCTTGGGCTTCATTACTGCCTTGTATGCAGTCTCAACAGCCTTGTCAAAAGCCTCTGAAAGAACTCTTACATTGACAGAATCCTGTTCCTTTACGACTTTAGTAAAACCTCTAAGGAGCTGGGAAAGAATAACTCCCGAGTTACCTCTTGCCCCACGTAGTGAGCCTGAAGATATGGCCTTACAGATCGCACCCATATCTGTAGTATCGCCAAGGCCCTGAACCTCTTTTGCCGCAGACATGATGGTCATGGTCATATTGGTTCCGGTATCTCCATCGGGAACAGGGAATACATTTAACTCGTTGATCCACTCTTTCTTGGCATCCAGGTTCTTGGCACCGGTCAAGAACATCTTGGAAAGCATCTTAGCGTCAATAGCATTATTACTCAAAACAAATTCCTCCTGAACTCAAAATCGATCAATCAATGACACGGACGCCTTCGACATAGATGTTAATCTTTTCGATTTCAAGCCCCGTAAACTCTTCTACTTTATATTTAACATTATCAATAAGGTTATCACATACAGCTGAGATGCTAACGCCGTAAGCAACGATAACATGGAAATCCAGTTTAAGTTTATTGTTCTGATCAAGTGATACATTGATACCTCTTGTCATGGTATCAAGCTTTAAAAGGCTAACCAGTCCGTCCTTAACATTGACATTGGCCATACCTACAATTCCAAAGCACTCCATTGCAACTGCACCTGCATACTGGGCAATAACTTCATTATCAATAGAGATATTTCCCATGTGAGTGTTCATAGAAGAAGCCTTCATATTCGTTCCTCCTTATAGTTACATGTACCTTCTTTTTCGCATACATACAGTATTATAATAGTAAGCATGTAAAAAATAAAGAAAATTTTTCACATTTATCTTGCAATATGTTTTGATTTTTGCTAATATATCAATGTTGCGAATTTCCGCAATAGTTTGCTATAAGATTTGATTATATGGCTTATAAGGAGGTGTCAAAATGGCTAAATGTGAAATTTGTGGCAAGGGCGTTCATTTCGGTAACAACGTAAGCCATTCTCATAGAAGATCTAACAGAGTTTGGAAGTCAAACGTTCAGCATGTAGCAGTTAAGGTTAACGGCGCTACAAAGAGAATGCACGTATGCTCAAGCTGCCTTAGATCTAACAAAGTAGAGAGAGCTTAATGCTTTTTGCTAAAAGATCCAAACAAAAATCACTCGGATTATTCCAGGTGATTTTTTTGTTGCACAAGACCGGCAAGCGAATGAATGCTTGCCTTATTTAAACTGAAAAACCAAAAAGTGCCAGTTTGGAAATAACAAGCTCTCTTACAATGATTCCCTTCTCCTCCTTCTCTTTAACCGGTATCCTGACAAATTCTGTTATTGTATATATCTTTTCCTTAAATCCCTTTTCTCTTTTTGAAGGGTCTTTGTACTGGGATACTCTTATCCTGCTCTTTAGCTGCTTGTAGATTTCGTAGTCAAAAGAGTCTTTATCCATATAATAGAGATGACTCTCCAAGGTAGTATCCGGGTCTATCAGATCCTTGATGTATTTAGTGATGATGGTCTTAAACTTGAAAGGAACCATCTCATTTGCAGTCAGTTCATTGTAACTGTATCTGCAGCCAAAATAATGCCTTTCTATGTCCTGCATATAGTATTTGAAGTCGTTTTCGTTTACGATATCTCTCATTTATCTTCTTTTCCGCTGTCCAGATCTTCTATATTGTCGCCGGAGAACTTAATGGCAGATCTTATTTTTTCCTCATCCCAGCCTGTTTCCTCCATAAGCTCCTCTACAGTGACTTTACGTCTGAGGTCCTCAGCAAGCTCTTTTGCCTTGTCAGCAACTTCGTTGACAAGGGTCAAAACCTTCTGCATTCCGGTATCTTCAGCCAGATTCTCTTCAATGATCCGCTCCATGGCGTCAAGCATGAGCTTGTAAAGAAAACCTTCAACCTCGGAAGGCTCTCCCACTGCATCAAGCATGGTTACTCCCTTTGTAAGGGCTACATTACCTTCGCCGATAAGATCCTCAAGAAAAACGCCCTGCTCCGAATAAAGCCTTGCAACGTCCACAACAAGAGGCAGATAATTCTCAATAAGCCTTGCCTGGGCCTCTTTGTCTCCGGCAATGGCAGCCATGGAAACAGCCTCTTTTTCCCCATTGCTTAATTTATTAAGGCCTTCAAGGCTCTCAAGATAGTCGTTTAAGTAATTGGTCTCCTCTTCAGTAAGGTTCTCTGTCACATCCACAGGCTCATCAATGCCGATGTTGTGCTTCTGAAGATAGTCAAAGACCATTTCAAGCTGCTTCTCATCAAGTTCAAGCTCTGAAAAAGCCAGTTCCACCTGCTCCTTGGAGATGACATTTTTGTTCTCTCTGGCAGTTCTGGTGACAAGCTTTAATATTTCCGCAAATTCTTTTTCCTTATTATCAAGATTTCCCATGTGATTTCCTTTGTTAATTGTGATATACGGATTTGCTACGCTTTTAAAATCCTGATATCACTTGATGTGCTGATGTGTAAAAAGATGGTCCTGGCAATACTCATAGTTACCGTTGCATTTGGAGCAGAATCTGAACTCGAGATTTGGATCATCCTCTTCAGATCGTCCGCAGACAGCACACTTATGCCTTGTTATGCCCTTTGGAGTCATCTTGACATTTTTTTTGAAATTCTCTCTTCTCTTTGCTTCTCCCGGCTTGATGTGGTGTAGCTTTCCTGTCTGGATATAGAAGATCACAACATTTATAAACTGGAACACTATGGCAAAAAGAACTGCGTAATTGCCGCCTATAAGGCCGTCATAGATTGCCTGGAAGCCAAGGAAGGCTGCATAGAATATTCCAAGGTACTTCACCTTTACCGGAATGATCATATATAAAAGAATCTGAACCTCCGGGTAGCAAATTGCAAAGATCAAAAAAACAGCTTCCTGAATGTAATAAGTATAAAAAGTGGGTGAAAGCCCCATCATGTAAAGCTCCAGATAAGACTTGTCGGCAAGCACCAGAGCGTAAACGCCGTAGGTAGTAAAAGCCGCAAGGATCATCAGTAAAAAGCCGCCAAATATAAAGACGTTGTATCTGAAGGTTCCGATGGTCCTCTCCATGGATGAACCTACAAAGAAATAAAAGAATAATGTGATAATGGTGAAGATGCTGAGTCTTTGCGGCGGAATAAGAAGCCAGGATACAAGCCTCCAGACTTCACCGTAATGAAGGATTCTATAGGGATCAAGGGTAAGAAAGCCGGTAAGCTTTAATCCCGTTAATGACATAAGCTGAATAAGATACCCCGTCACAAAAAGACCTATGATGTAAAAGGTCAGATTGGGAATGGCATATTTGCCAAATTTTCTTTCCATATTGTTCATAAAATTACTCATTTACACAATTTCCTTCTAATTGATTTTTGATTACTACTGAATTATAATCATAGAGATTGTCTTCTGCAACATTTAATTAGAAGAAAAAGAGGTATATAAATGATTTCCAAGGATTACACATTAGGTATTGATATCGGTTCAACAACCGTTAAGATCGCACTTCTTGACAAGGACAGGAATATCGTCTTTTCCGATTACAAGAGGCACTTTGCCAATATTCAGGAAACTCTGTCAGACCTGCTTTTGGAGGCAAAACAGTCTTGTGGCAATGTAACGCTTCATCCTGTTATCACAGGTAGCGGCGGACTTACCCTTGCCAAGCACCTTGAAGTACCCTTTGTACAGGAAGTTGTGGCTGTATCTACTTCCCTTAAGGCTCTGGCTCCCAAGACAGATGTTGCCATTGAGCTTGGCGGAGAAGATGCTAAGATCATCTACTTTGAGGATGGAAATGTTGAACAGCGTATGAATGGTATCTGCGCCGGTGGTACAGGATCATTTATAGATCAGATGGCATCTCTTTTGCAGACAGATGCTACCGGCCTTAATGAATATGCCAAGAACTACAATTCACTATATACAATTGCTGCAAGATGCGGAGTCTTTGCAAAGTCAGACATCCAGCCGCTTATCAACGAGGGTGCTACCAAGGAAGACCTTTCAGCATCTATCTTCCAGGCTGTTGTTAACCAGACCATTTCAGGTCTTGCCTGTGGTAAGCCCATCCGTGGCCATGTTGCATTTTTAGGTGGTCCTCTTCACTTCCTGGATCAGCTTAAGGTGGCATTTATCAGAACCCTTAAGCTTGATGAGGAGCACACCATTGAGCTTGATAACTCTCATCTTTTTGCAGCCATCGGATCTGCCTTAAATGCAGGTGAAGAGACTCACTATACCATGGATGAGATGTGCGATAAGCTCTCCGGCAAGATTGTTATGGAGGCTGAGGTTTCCCGTCTGGATCCTTTGTTCAAGTCTGAAGAGGAATATAAGGTATTTAAAGCCCGTCAGGACAAGTACCGCGTAAAAACCAGAAAGCTTGACGACTACGTAGGCAACGCTTTCCTTGGTATTGACGCCGGCTCAACCACCACAAAGTGTGCTCTTATCAGCGAGGACGGAGATCTTCTCTACTCCTTCTATTCAAGCAATAACGGCTCTCCTCTTAAGACAGCCATTTCCTCTATTCAGGAGATCTACAAGCTGATGCCCGAAGGAGTACATATTGCAAGAAGCTGCTCCACAGGCTATGGCGAGGCTCTTCTTAAGTCAGCTCTTCTTCTTGATGACGGAGAGGTAGAGACTATTGCCCACTACAATGCAGCTGCATTCTTTGACCCCAAGGTGGACTGTATCCTTGATATCGGCGGTCAGGACATGAAGTGCATTCACATCAAGAATAATTCCGTTGATTCAGTGCAGCTTAATGAAGCATGCTCTTCCGGCTGCGGATCATTTATAGAGACCTTTGCAAAGTCTTTGGACTACTCAGTACAGGATTTTGCCAAGGTAGCTCTTTATGCCAAGTCTCCTGTTGACCTTGGCACAAGATGTACCGTATTTATGAACTCACGAGTTAAACAGGCCCAGAAGGAAGGCGCAGATGTTGCTGATATTTCTTCAGGTCTTGCTTACTCTGTTATTAAAAATGCTCTCTTTAAGGTAATTAAGGTATCGGATGCCAAGGACCTTGGCGAGCACATTGTTGTTCAGGGCGGCACTTTTTACAACGATGCCGTTCTGAAGGCCTTTGAGATTATTTCAGGAGCTGAGGCCATCAGACCTGATATCGCCGGAATCATGGGAGCTTTCGGTGCTGCCCTTATTGCAAGGGAGAGATTTGGTGAGGAGAAGGACTATAAGACAACCATGCTTTCCATCGACCAGATCAACTCACTACAGTACTCAACCAGCATGACCACCTGTCAGGGCTGCACAAACCACTGCAGACTCACCATCAACAAATTTACAGGCGGACGTCAGCATATTTCAGGAAACAGGTGCGAACGAGGTATAGGTAAGGTCAAAAACGCTGACAACATTCCTAACCTCTATGACTATAAGTACAAGAGACTCTTTGGCTATGAGCCATTAGAGGCAGATAAGGCCACAAGAGGAACTGTTGGTATTCCAAGGGTACTTAATTTCTACGAAAACTATCCCTTCTGGTTTACC
>DFGW01000242.1 GCA_002372465.1 Butyrivibrio sp. UBA3740 | reverse complement strand
AGACGACCAATACGGCCAAAACCATTGATTGCTACTTTTACTGCCATTTTAAGTTCCTCCTAAAATGAATTTTATATGAGTTGCTGTTTCTAAAATTATCTTTTGACAAATTTTTATCAGCAACTACAATTCTATCCGACTTTTCCCCATAAATCAAGTCAGAATAATAAAAATATGGTGGATTTACTAATAAAAAATTAGTAAACTGTCGATATATAAAAATTGTGTCAAAATACTATTATTTGAGCAACCATTCCGAGTTGTCAGATATCCGCCGGACAGGAGAACAATTATGTCGATTATTGCTGACTATCATATGCACTCTCATCACTCCGGAGACAGTGAGTCTCCCATGGAGGAGATGATCGAAAGCGCAATGTTAAAAGGCCTTTCTGAAATATGCTTCACAGAGCACCTTGATCTGGACTATCCGGAGCTTCCCGACCTTCCGCCTGAGCCCTTCACTCTGGATATCCCTTCATTTAAGAAAGAGCTCTTTTCCCTGAGAGAAAAATATAAGGATAAGATAACTATACGCTTTGGCATCGAGATCGGCATGCAGAGCCAGGTAGCCAAAGATAATCTGTCTGCTGCAGAGTCAGAAGAATTTGATTTCATCATCGCTTCCCAGCACCTGGTTGACGGCCGCGACCCCTTTTATCCGGATTTCTGGGAGCCGGATACTGTGGAGAACATCATGAACAGGTTCTTTGAGGTGACCTTAGAGAACATAAAGCTGTTCCCTGATTTCGATGTTCTTGGGCACCTGGACTACATAGCAAGATATGTTCCGGAGGGTGATACCACCTACTCCTACCAGCGCTTCAAAGAAAAGATAGATCCGATCCTTGAGTATCTTGTGGCCAACGGTAAAGGTCTTGATGTGAATTCCAAGGTTCTTGCCTACAGCGAAACTCTTCCACCCAATCCATGCCCGGAAGCGCTAATGCGCTTTAAAGAGCTGGGCGGAAAGATCATAACCTTTGGCTCCGATGCCCACAATCCCGGAAAGGTTGCCTGCGGCTTTGACAGGATAAGACAGATTGCCCTGGATGCAGGCTTTACGGAATATTATACCTTTGAAGGACGCAAGGCTATAGCTCATACGCTTTAATAAAAATCCCTACAAGTTAATTTCCAAACTTTATTACGTAAAAATATTGTAGTAAAATGTAATAAGGCAATGTTCGCTTTAACCTGATCTTTATACCTGACTTTGTGGGGATACATAGGGAGGCGCTGGATGAAACCCGAGTTCTATGACAAGAGCAAAAGAGTCAACATATATAACACCATATATATCTATAAAGTCATTTCCCTTGTCATTCTGGTCATTCTGACCGCTGTTCTTGGAATCCTGTTCCACACCAACAAGGATCTCTACCATCAGCTCTCTGATGCTTCCACTCCTGCATTCTTCGTTGTGGTTGCACTCAGTCTTGTCATTTTTGTAATTTTCATCATCATTGATTTCTATATACTCAGAAGAACTGCTTCTATAGGAAGGCATCTTAACAAACTGGCTTACATCGATCATCTGACAGGTCTTCCAAACAGATACAGCTGTGATCTGCTTATTGATAGCTTTAACAGCCCTGAGCGTCTTGCAAATGCCGGATTTTTTGTAATGCAGCTCTCCAACCTTAACACCATAAATGCCAGCGACGGACATACAAACGGCAACTGGCTCATCTCCGAATTCGGCACCATGCTTGAAGATGTCAGTGAAAACTACGGCTATGTGGGCCGCAACGGCGGAAACGAATTCATCATCCTTATTGAAGACTGTGATTCAACCAAGGCCGATATGTTCCTTTTAGACCTGGGCCAAAGGATTCACGGATACAACGACATGAAGGTCGGCTCTCCTGTGGAAGTATCCTATGCCAGAGCCCTTAATTGCGATGAACATAAAGAAAAGATCTCTGACCTGGTTTCCCTTGGTTACAGAAAGCTTCGGGAAACACCACAGATTCTCTCTTAAACTATGGACATCTATAACAGATTAAAAAGAAAAATCTCATATGGCTTATCTCTGATTCTTGTAACGAGTTTTGCCATTGCTTCACTATCTGCCTGCGGAGAGTCTTCAGGTTCTACTCCGGTGCTGGATAACCAGGGTTCAAAGGCATCCCCGGATATCCAGAGTACCCAGTCCTCAGAGGAGGTTCCCGCTGCAGACAGAGTAAAAGGAAGCCGTGACAATACTCCTGTTTGTCTTGTGCCTGAAGCTCCCGGTACCACCGTCTATGAAAATGAATATGCGCACCTGGATGCTTCAAATATTTCTGAAGGATACGTGGTCGTAAGGTACACCGGTTCTTCTCCAAAGGTTAAGCTCCAGATAACCGGCCCCAATTCCGTCACTTACACATACAATCTGTCAACCACCCAGCAGCTTGATGAGGTGTTCCCTCTTCAGTCAGGAAACGGTGAATACATGATAAATGTCTTCGAGAACATCGAAGGTACCCAGTATTCCCAAGCCTTCTCCCAGATGGTTGAGGTGAGTATCACCAACGAGTTTTCACCTTTCCTCTACCCCAATCAGTATGTGGCCTTTGCCAGCTCCAATGAAGCTGTAAAAAAAGGCTCCGACCTGGCCTACGTTTGCAATAGCGACCTTGAAGTAGTCTCAGAGGTCTACAACTTCATGATAAGCAATATTGTTTATGATCATAATGAAGCTGAAACCGTTCAAAGCGGTTATATACCGGACGTAGACGAAGTCCTTGCCACAAAAACAGGAATATGTCTGGACTATGCAGCGCTTATGACCTCAATGCTGCGAAGTCAGAGGATTCCCACAAGAATGGAAATCGGATATGCCGGAACAGCCTATCACGCTTGGCTTTCCACTTATATAGAAGATGTGGGATGGGTCAACGGGATTATCGAGTTTGACGGAACAGACTGGTCCCTTATGGATCCGACCTTTGCATCGAACATGAAGGACAAATCCTTAAAAGAATTCATCGGTGACGGTTCAAATTACTCAGTAAAATACATCTACTAACTCTTTTCAATATTGGAGGCAAGATGAGTACTACAGCAAAAATAGGAAAACTCAAAAGTAATGAAATATCCACCTTCTGCAGACAGATGTCCCTGCTCCTTCGTGCAGGCATCGCACCGGCAGACGGAATAGACCTGCTGGCACAGGATACAAAGGATGCTTCCGCCAAAAAGCTCTTTGACTCCATAAGCCAGGTACTCCGCAGTGGGGAGAAATTCCATGTGTCTTTGGAAATGACTGAAGCCTTCCCTGACTATGTGGTACATATGGTGACCATCGGTGAGGAATCCGGAAATATGGATACGGTAATGGAATCCCTGGCGGACTACTATGACAGGGAAGAAAATATCGAGTCCAATATAAAGAGCGCCGTAAGCTATCCCCTTATCATGGTATTCATGATGCTGATAGTTGTCCTTGTTCTTATCATGAAGGTACTGCCCATTTTTAATCAGGTGTTTGCACAACTGGGAACCAACATGAGCGGATTTGCCCAGTCCCTTCTGAATATGGGTAACGCCCTCAATAACTACTCAATAGTGATGGTAGCAATTCTGGTTATCATCGGCGTGCTCTTTATCTACTTCTCTTCCACTTCTTCAGGAAGAGCGAACTTTAAAAAGCTTATGCGCAAATGGGGACCTACCAGGAGGCTCCTTACTGAAATCGAGATTGAGCGCTTTGCCAGCGGAATGGTCCTTACTCTTTCAAGTGGTATGGATACCTACGAGGGTCTCGCCCTGGTAAAAAAGCTTGCTGACAGCGATGAAATGAAAGAAAAGATTGAGAGCTGCCGAAACCTTCTTCTGGATGGCGACAGCTTCCCTGAGGCTCTTGAAAAGACGGATATCTTCACCTCCTTCTATTCACAGATGATCGCAGTGGGCTTCCAGTCAGGTTCCATGGATCAGGCCATGAAGCAGGTATCTGAGCGTATTGAAAAAGATACCGAAAAGAGGATCTACTCTCTTATCTCAATCCTTGAGCCAACCCTTGTTATCATCCTTTCTGTAATTGTTGGAATGATTCTTTTGTCAGTAATACTTCCACTTATGGGCATCATGACAACCATCGGATAAAGAGGCAATTCAAATGTCAAACAGACTTGATAAGGAACAGAATATGTTTTCTCTTCCGGGCTGGTTTTACCGGTTTATTTCCATTGCCATTTTTGTCCTGATCGCCGTGTTCTTCATTCTGGCTGTTGAATACTCCGGAAAGAGCACCATTGAAAAGCAGCAGGAATCACTGGAAAAGGCCATAGCCAGAGACATCGTTCAGTGCTATGCCATAGAGGGCCAGTATCCTCCTACCCTGGAGTACATGGAGGAGCACTACGGACTGACCTACGATAAAGATACCTTTTTTGTGGATTATCAGCCCATTGCAGCAAACCTTTACCCTGATTACACAGTTATTCTGAGGTAGTTTTATGGAACTTAACAAAAACAAACATCATATGATAGATTCCGTCTTTGTCATATGCCTGATGCTTTTGTTTGTGCTCTCGGCTCTGTCTGTAATAGCAATAGGAGCCAGCATTTACAAAAAGAACGTAGCACTGATGGCAGACAATAACTCCCACAGAATAGCCTGCGCTTATGTGACAGAGAAGATCAGACAGTCCGACAACAAAGGCGCCGTTTACGTAAAAGAAATCTTTGGCGAAAACGCCCTGGTAATGTCTGAAGAAATAAACGGAACCCTATACAACACCTATATTTATGATTACGAGGGAAATCTTTGCGAGCTCTATGCCAGAGATGATCTGGGTACCTTCTACCCCCAATCAGGACAGAAGATACTGCAGGTTGCTTCCTTCGAGATAAAAGAAATTTCTGACCGCCTTATAAGTGTTTCCATCGTACTTGAAGACGGAAGTAGCGATAACCTTTACATTGCAAAAAGGAGCATGCCCTAAGCTTTTATGAATGGCCAGCATAATTCAAAATTAAGTCTGTTCCTTATGGAACTAATAGTGGCGATCATGTTTTTCTCCCTTTCTGCAGCTGTCTGCGTAAGGCTTTTTGTCTCTGCCCACATTCTGGCGGAAAAGACCGAGAGCCTTTCAAATGCTGTGATCTGGTCCCAGAATCTCTCTGAGGCATTTACAGGAAGCAGCGGAGATTTAGAGGCTATTACTGCCCTCTACCCAGAAGCCTATATTACAACAGCCCCTGATGACCAGCCGGGAAAGGAAGGACGGCTCATCCTGTTCTTTAACAAGGACTGGGAACTTATTGAGAGTAGATTATCTGATGCTACCTACGAGGCCTATATAAATATCCAGGAAGAAGATGCAAGCTCAGTTTACAGCGATGTGACCGATTACGGCGTAATTCCTGAAGGCAAAGCAATGGTGGGCGATATAATAGTCCTGAATGTGGAAGGACTCGAAGAAGACCACGAAAACGTAGCCGAAGATGAAAACAGGATAATCCTTAAGAACAAAGTAGACTGCTACATAGGAAAGGGGGATGAGTAATATGGGTTCCAGTAACAATTCTCACGGCTCGCATGTGGGATCAGCCTCAATTCTTCTGATCTTCGCAGTGCTGTCCATAATCTCTTTTGCCACCCTGACTTTGGTAAACTCCAAGGCAGACTACAATTTAAGCGACAATCTGGCAGAAAGACAGCGCATGTATTACGAAGCCTGTCACAAGGGAAATGCCTTTGTAGCTGCTGTAAATTCGGGGTATGAAACAGGCGAAGAGAATGGTATAATGAAAGAAAGTATACCAATAACCGATAACCAGACTCTGGACATTGCGATCAGGTCAAATAGCGCAAACAACTCAACCAATTCAGACAATAGCGCCGACATAATCCAATGGCAGATAGTGAATCACAGCAATTTCAGCTATGACACCACGCTTCCGGTTGCCAGGTAACTGCGTCAACATTTCAAACAATTTTCTTTAAGACTTTATCAAATTTTAATTTTTTGCAGTACGATTTTACGCGCACAGAACAAATAACGTGGTACAATAGATTATGTACCAATAAAAAATCAACTTATTGGAGGTTCAATATGGGAAAAAGAATACTCATTACTGATGATGCCGCTTTCATGCGCATGATGCTTAAGGATATCCTTTCTAAGAACGGATACGAAATTGCCGGAGAAGCTGAGAACGGAAAAGTCGCTATTGAGAAATATAATGAGTTGAAGCCCGACCTTGTAACTCTTGATATCACAATGCCCGAGCTTGATGGTATCGGAGCCTTGAAGGGAATCAAGGCTGCAGATCCTAATGCAGTTTGCATCATGTGTTCTGCTATGGG
>DFGW01000226.1 GCA_002372465.1 Butyrivibrio sp. UBA3740 | reverse complement strand
GTTGGCCAGCTTACTTACTTCTACACAGATAAAGTGGGAATTGCTGCCGGCGCTATAGCAACAATGCTTCTTATATGTAAGATGATCGATGCTTTCACAGATATTTTTATGGGGCACATTGTTGATCATACAGCTCCCGGAAAAGAGAAGTACAGACCATGGATACTAAGGATGGCTGTACCTGCAGCGATTGTTATTATTTCTCTTTTCACTGTTCCAAAGGGCTGGGGAGAGACAATGCAGCTTGGATATCTGCTTATAACTAATATTTTGCTGTCAGCAGTTATTTATACAGCCATATGCATACCGTATTCTTCGATACTTGTTGTCAGAACCAACAGCCAGGAAGAACGAGGAAATATGGGAATCTGGAGAGCTGCATCCGGATATGTATCAGGTATGATAATTGCAGTAGCTGTCATTCCTATTACCAATGCCCTTGGCGGTAATCAGAGTGCATGGATCAAGATGGGAGCTACCTTCGGACTGTTTATTGCACTTGCTCTGTTCATCTGTTACCTGAAGGCAAAAGAAACAGCGATCGGTGAGGGAGTTCAGGCTGAAGATATACATGATGATGAGACTCCGGTACCTTTCGGAGAAGCACTGAAATCTCTTTTTGGAAACAAGTACTGGGTAATGATTCTGATCATGAATTTCTGCGCTAATATCTCTTATGGTATTGGCGGAGCATCAGGGACATATTACTGCAAGTGGATATACGGTGACGATAACCTGGTTGCTATTCAGGGCGCAATCGGCATGATACCTACTATCCTTGGTTTTGTAGCTGTTGGTCCGATGTCTAAAAAACTCGGAGTTACAAAGACGCTCAGAGTTTCATTCCTGATTGGAGCAATAGGCACAGCATTAAGACTCTTTAACCCAACTCATTTTGTTTATAACACCACTCTTTCATGCTTTGGAACTTTCGCAAACATTCCAATGATGTGCCTTATGGGAGTTATGTCCGCCATGGCGATAGATTATAATGAATATAAGTATGGCAGAAGAATGGTCGCTACAGCTCAGAGTGCATGCAGTTTTGGTAATAAAGTCGGCTCAGGTATCGGGGCTTCAATAATTGGATGGTGCCTTGGACTTGCAGCTTATGACGGGCTTGCAACTACTGTATCACCTGCTGTTATTCAGGCAATATATACATTCAGCATCTATATTCCTCTTATTCTGTTTATCATATTGTTTGCTTTTGCCATGCGGTTTGACCTGGAAAAAAGACTTCCTGAAATCCAGAAAGAGATAGCAAAGAGAAAGTAGTAAAGTCAAAAGAGGGGAGCAGCTTCTGTTTCCCTTATTTACAAGGAGACCAATATGGAGAGAAAAGATACAGACAAATTATCATTTGTTCTTAGCAATGCAGCAGAGTGCACAGTTCTTCTTAAAAAGAGCGGACAGTTCCCTTTAGATAAACCCGGTAAGATTGCTGCTTATGGAGCCGGACTTCGCTATACGATAAAGGGCGGTACAGGTTCGGGAGAGGTTAATTCAAAAGAAACTTTCACAATAGAGCAGGGACTTGAACGGGCAGGATTCATTATCGCTTCAAAGAGCTGGCTTGATGCCTATGATGAGGTAAGAAGGAAAGCCAAAAAGCAGTTTATTAAGGATCTTAAGGCGCAGGCAAAGGCAAAGCATGAGAACGCAATCATGTATTCCATGGGAAAGACCATGAAAGAGCCTGACCACAATCTTGAGATCACTAAGGTGTGCGATACAGCCATATATGTTGTCAGCAGAAATTCCGGAGAGGGAAGTGACCGAGAGGTTTTAGAGGGCGATGTAAAGCTGTCAAAGTCTGAAATCCGTGACATTCTTCTTCTCAATAAAAAATACGATAGATTTATGCTTGTTTTAAATGTCGGAGGTGTAGTAGATCTTTCACCTGTGATGGAGGTAAAAGATATTCTTCTTTTATCCCAGCTTGGAACTGATTGCGGGGCAGTACTTGCGGATATTCTTCTGGGAAAACAGAATCCTTCAGGGAAGCTCTCAACCACTTGGGCGGAGATTAAAGAATATTCAGCGGAAGGAACCTTTGGCGACTGGAACGATAACCGCTACAAAGAGGGTATTTATGTAGGTTATCGCTACTTTGATACCTTTAAGAAGACAGCTCTGTTCCCCTTTGGATTTGGACTGTCTTATACAACGTTTGAGACTAAGGTATCAGATGTAAAGGCTAATAAGGATACCTTAACATGCGAGGTGCTTGTTAAGAATACAGGAAGCTGTTCAGGAAAAGAGGTTGTGCAGGTCTATCTCTCAGTCCCTGAAGATAAGCTGGATCAGCCATACCAGCAGTTGGTTTGCTATGCCAAGACGCCTCTTCTAGAAAGAAACGCAGAATGCAGGTTGGAGATGTCTTTCAGGCTTTCAGATTTTGCTTCCTATGACGAGGAATCTGAAAGTTATGTTCTTGAGAAGGGCAGATATGTAATCCGTGTAGGCAACAGCTCGGTGGATACAAAAATTGCTGCAGCTGCTATTTTGGAAGAAACAGTTACAACTTTAAAGACCAGAAACTGTCTCGGAAAACCTGACTTTACAGACATAAAGTCTGAGCATTCAGAGCCGTTGCCAATTCCTGAAGGTATTGTAACCTTCACACTTACTGCAGATGACTTTGAGAAAAGAGAAGTCTTTTTTGACAACGAGGTTTCAGTAGATTCCAGGATAAAGAACCTGACTGATGAAGAGCTTTCTTACATGCAGATCGGAAACTTTGATCCCAATGCAAACGGGCTCAGCATTATCGGTAATGCCGCGACACATCTTGCAGGCGCTGCGGGAGAAACAACTTCACAGCTTGTAAATAAAGGTATCAGACCTCTTATCATGGCTGATGGCCCTGCGGGAATCAGGATTTCACTAAAGTATTACGAAGAGGGCGAAAATCAGTATGATGCCGGAAATAAAGGTATGATGCCGGAGAGCATGCTTGAGATGATGGGACCCGTAACAGCTTTTATAGCTAAACTGATCGTTGGCGGAAAGAAGATCCCAAGGAATGCTGTGATCAAAGAGCATTCGGCAACCATGATTCCTATCGGTACAGCTATCGCTCAGAGCTTTAATACAGAACTGGCAGAGGCACTTGGAGATATTGTGGGAGAGGAGATGGAGAAGTTTGGAGTACATCTCTGGCTTGCACCTGCTCTTAACATTCACAGAAGCATCCTCTGCGGAAGAAACTTTGAATACTATTCAGAAGATCCGCTTGTGTCGGGTGAAGTGGCAGCTGCTATCACCAGAGGCGTGCAAAAGCACAAGGGATGCGGCACTACAATAAAGCATTACGCTGCCAATAATGCAGAGACTAACCGCTACTGCAATAACTCTCAGGTAAGTGAAAGAGCTATGAGAGAGATATACCTTCGGGGCTTTGATATCTGCATCAGGAAGTCCCAGCCTAAGGCAGTCATGACCAGCTACAACTTGCTAAATGGCATACATACTTCCGAGCACAGAGGACTTATTGAGGATGTTCTTAGGGGGGAATTCGGCTTTAAGGGAATAGTGATGACAGACTGGGTAATGACAATTATGACCAGCTCTAAGTCGAAATACCGCAATGCTCTTTCAGATGAAGTTGCAAAGGCAGGCGGAGAACTGTTCATGCCGGGAACCAAAAAGGACTATGAGAGAGTCCTTAAGGCACTTAAGGATGGAACACTTTCAAGGAAACAGCTTGAGATCAACGCAAGTAGGCTGATCAGAACTATCGATGAATTTTACGAAGATCGAAGGTAAGCTATGAAAGCAATCAGACTAAAGACAGAGTACTTAACAAATCCTATCGGAATAGATTACACAAGGCCAAGACTCAGCTGGGTCTGCGAAGGAGGCAAAAAGCAGACAGCATACAGGGTCATAGCAAAAGATGATGATGGAAATGCCATCTGGGACTCGGGGAAAACAGCTTCCTCCAAGATGCATCTTATCCCCTGGGGCGGAAAAGCCTTAAAGAGCAGACAGAGAGTAACCTGGAGCGTTGAGCTTTGGGATGAAAATGGCAATAAGGGAGAAGCAAGCGATGAAGCTACTTTTGAGCTGGGGCTTATAGATGAAAGCGACTGGAAGGCTTCATGGATAACGGGTAACTATTCTGTAAAAAGAAAAATGAGATACCCTGTAGACTGCTTCAGAACAAGCTTTACGGTTGGGGCGGATAAAGAGGTTATTAAGGCAAGAGCCTACATGTCTGCCTGCGGTCTTTACGAAGGAAAGCTGAACGGAAAAAAGATTGGAAGCTTCTGCCTTGCTCCGGGACACACAGATTACAGAAAAAGAGTTCAGTATCAGACAGTAGATATCACCGATCAGGTAAAAGAGGGGAACAATGACCTTTTCTTTATGCTGGCAGATGGATGGTACAGAGGGTCTGTGGGAGCCTGGGGAATAAAGAACTTTTATGGAAATGAGACCAGACTCCTGGTTCAGATAGAGGTGTATTTTTCTGATGGCAACAAAAAGGTCATCTGTTCAGGTGAAAACTTCGAATGGACTAATGACGGGCCAATAAGATTTGCTGACAACAAGGATGGCGAAATCTATGATGCATCAAAAGAAGATTTCAGGAAAGCAGTCTGGGGAAAGACAAAGATAACAAAGCATAACGTGATACCTACTGCATCAGATAACTTTGCGCTTACAGAACATGAGAGGTTTACAAATCCAAAACTGATCATTACACCAAGCGGCAAAAAGGTCTTTGACTTTGGGCAGAATATAGCTGGATATATCGAGTTTAAAGTAAATGCTAAATCCGGGCAGAGAATCTTTATGAGATTCGGAGAAAAGCTTGATGAGAACGGGGAATTTACTCAGACAAATATCCAGTGCGTTAAGAAGGACTTTGTAACTCCGCTTCAGCAGATAGAGTATTTCTGCAAGGACAAAGATAACTACTATAAGACCAGATTTGCGATTTTCGGATTCCAATATGTCCTTGTTGAAAGTGATGTGGAGATACGTCCACAGGATATTACAGCCATTGCTGTCTATTCTGATTTTGAAACCACTTTTTCTTTTGACAGCTCAAATGAACTTCTTAATAAGTTCGTCGAGAATACACTTTGGTCCCTTAAGAACAATTCTGCCGATCTTCCTACAGATTGTCCCACAAGAGAGCGCCATGGATGGTCAGGAGATGCGCAGATTTTTGTGAATACTGCAAGCTATATGGTGAACTATGCACCCTTTGCTGACAAGTATGAAAATGATCTTTGTGACCTTCAGCGAAAGAATGGTGCATTTACACAGATAGCACCGGAGGGCGGAACTGACTTTTACATGAAATCCATGGATGGTTCTGTAGGCTGGGCTGATGCAGGCATAATGATCCCTTACAGACTGTGGAAGAAATATGGTGATATTTCTTTTATAGAAAAGTACTATGACAACATGCAAAAGTATGCAAGGTTTGCCATAGGGCGTCTGGGCAAACGCTCAGCTCTTATGTCTGAGAATGTTAAGATATCAAAGGAAAACCGCAGATATCTCTACAATGTCGGGCAGCATTACGGTGAATGGGCCGAACCTGAAGATGTTCACAAGATGTCTTTTAAAGACTTTTCAAAATCCAAGCCTGAAGAAGCTACAGCATACACAAGTTATGTTTTAGGGCTTATGAGCGAGATTGCCGCAGCTCTTGGAAAAGATCAGGATGCAAAGGAATACCAGGAGTATTCTGAAGGCTGCAAAAGGGCTTATCAGGAGCTTGTAGAGAACGAAGATTTTTCTCTTGATACAAACAGACAGGCGCGCCTTGTTCGTCCGCTGTACTTTGACCTTTTGAATGATACTCAAAAAGAGTATGCCAGAAAAAGGCTCATAAAAGCTCTTGATGAATATGGCTGGAGAGTCGGAACAGGCTTTTTATCAACGCCTCTTATTCTGTATGTTCTTCAGCAGATTGATGTCAGCTATGCATATAAGCTGCTTGAGAATGAAGAACTTCCCGGATGGCTCTATATGCCGAAAATCGGTGCAACTACTATCTGGGAAGACTGGAACGGACCTACTTCCGACAATGGACTGGGTGGCGGAATTGCGTCCCTTAACCATTATTCAAAGGGAGCTGTATGCGAGTGGATATTCTCTGAGATGTGCGGCATTAAGGTGGATGGAGAAAATCACTTTAGTATAGCACCAAAGCCCGGAGGACATTTTACAAGGGCATCATTTAGTTATGACAGTATATATGGAACTGTGTCATGCACATGGAGTCTTCAGGAAGATGGCAAGTACAAGTATGACATTGTAGTTCCGCCAAATACTACTGCAGACATTAGAATTGATAAGTAAAGATAAGACAGGCAGAAAGGGCACGTGAGGAACGTGCTCTTTTTGCACTTATGTCTTGATAAAGGGCGCCTAAGTATATATAATTACATTCAAGTTAGCAATGCCTAATATGGGAAAAGGAGCCTTAGGAGCTGATCATATGGATACGGATAAGACCAGCCTTAAATATGAGAAGATAATCGACGGAATGAAATGCCATACTGTTGAGGAAATAGAAGGAACGCTGAAAGACGCCGGATTTAGTAATGTTAAGTCGGATCATCATAAGAGCAAACCGTGGATAACAGTTATTGCAAGAAAGTAGGATGTATGACCTCATAAGAGAGTGATTTCGGAGGAATAGATATGCTACTAACTTTGTTTTTAGCGATAGTCACATGTGCAGCAATAACGATCATGATGTTTGCTGCCGTTGCATTTATCCAGGATAAAAAGAGGTTTTCGGCAGCATTTGTGCGATTTCCGTTATAGAAGGAGGTAAATGATGAAGTCTAAACAAAGAATTATACCTTGTTTGTGCCTTGTGCCTGACAAAAAAGAAATAGAAAGATTCATGGAGGCGTGAGATGAATGTTTTGAATCCGATAGCGGTTGTAGGGACTTTCAAAGGCATAGTGCCGATTTGCGGTAAAGAAGAACTGATGTAACCGGATGGAAATGCGAGAACTGGGGAGAATTGAGACATGTTAGCAAGTGGACAAAAATATCACATCGAAAAAAATACCGTTCAAGAGACCTTGATCATCCCTCTGTATGGCAGAAAGGTTTGTTCGGATTGTTTTCCGGAGCTGTTTAAAGATCCTGAAGCAGAGCGTATCTGCAGCATGCTTGATTATGACTTTGCCGAAAAAGGTAAACGGATGGAATCGGGCGTGGGATTGTTTGGTGCACTTGAAGTTGCGCAGCGCCAGTACGATATCGTATGCGAAGTGAAGGATTATCTCAAGGTTCACCCAAATGCTGCTGTCGTAAATCTCGGGTGCGGATTGGATGATACCTTCCGTAAGTGCGATAACGGAACCTGCAAGGGCTACAACATAGATATGCCGGATGTGATAAATGTAAGAAGCGAGCTTCTGCCTGAAAAGGACAGGGAGAAGAATCTCGGTTTTGACTTGAATGACGAAAAGTGGATGGATGAGATCGATGCGGGCGAAGGTACGATATTCTATGCTACAGGTGTGTTCTATTATTTTAAAACAGAGGACGTAAAAGCTCTGTTTTGCCGGCTGGCAGAGCGCTTTCCGGGAGCTGTACTTGTATTTGATGCATGCAACAGGCGAGGAGCAAAGATGATGACCAAAACCTGGCTGAAAGAGGCCGGGATAAGTAATGTGGGAGCGTTCTTCTCTATTGAAGATGAGACAGTGCTTGAAAGCTGGAGCAGTGATTTTAAAAACGTATCCGCCAAAAGTTACATGCGCGGTTACAGGGATATCTTCAAAGATGTGAGCTTCCTTCATAAACTGATGATCCATTTCTGTGACAGACTGGTAAAAATGATTATCGTAAAGATAGAGTTTAGATAGCTCTAAAAAACAGGTAATGGGAGAACTTTTGAATGGATAAAAAAGAGATCGACAAAAACCTGAGATCATATGCCAAGTATTACAGAAAGATTTTGGAAAATGAGGGAATTGATAATGCTGACGAGAGAATGATTTTTCCTTAGGAAAAAAGAAAATCGAATACAACATATGTAAATGTATGTATGTTGAGATGTTTGCGCATTACGGGATAAGACCACTGTGCAAGATATTCTGTAATACTGACCTGATAGCGTATTCTGGACTGACAAGACATGTTAAGTTTGTACGTCATTCTGATCTGTCAGATGGAAACGCCTGTTTTGATGAGATATTCAGGAAGTGATTATTATGACTGTGACAATTTTGTGACGATCATAGGTATATCTCTCGGAGGGTACCTTGCACCCAGAGCCGCGGCTTTTGACAAGAGGATCACAAAGGTAGTTGCCTGGTCGGTATTTCCCTGCTTTCAGGATATATTGGTCAGTATGCAGCCGAAGAACGTACAAAAGGCATTTCATATCCTTATGAAACTCCATGCACGGCCGCTTATGAATTTTGTATTTGGTAAAAAGGCAAAGAAATCGCCGATCATTGACTGGGGTATCAAGCATTTGTGATAGTATGAGTGTTTGCTGGAACAACTCATTTACAGAAAGACACTTGTTACAGCAATGGTTTATTGTAGGAGTGCCTGAGAAAAGAGGCATGTACACTTGGAAATAGATTGGATTACTGTAGGAGTGTCTAAACTGGAGGTGTGAACACTTGCAAATCAATGGAATTGCCATATGAGTGTAGATATTGCTGGATATTCTTGAATTTTCCCTGTAAAAGACACTTGTGGGAGGGACCAATCTTTAAACGAGTGCTAGTTCCGAAGATTTCAGTAGTAAATCTGACACTTGCATCAATTAGAATTTGCATTATGAGTGTCTGCAGGGGCCTTTTGGGTAACCAAAGGAACCTTTTCCCAGGTTTATAATAAAGATATGACTTCTGGCGAGCAAAGAGGAAAAAGCCCGCAAGAAGTCTTACCTTATCGCAAGTTATATCGGAATATTCTCGTGCTTAAATAGAGCGGATATCCTGCCTACCATACGTCACTAAAAATGCCCAAACGTCACCAAGATGCATGAGAGAAATTTGCGTGGTTTTTGCGTTGAAAGCCGATTTTCGGTGTGATATTGTTATAATTCGCCAAGAAATGAGCAGCAGGGAAGCAGCTCATCTCCAGGCTTTTTCTTTTGCAACCTAAAGTCCCGTCATTTTATA
>DFGW01000211.1 GCA_002372465.1 Butyrivibrio sp. UBA3740 | reverse complement strand
ATAAGTCTGGCACTGGCAACAGTAATGACTCTTTCAAGTGCCTTAAATGTAAATGCAGCTTCCTATGAAGAGATGGAAGTACCAAAGACAGTAGTATCGGTTACTACTGATGAGCAGGATGAGGAGACTTTGGAGGATACACTTCCTGACGAAGAAAAGGAGACTTTGGATGAAACTGTTTCTGATGAGGAACAGGTAGAGTCTGAAGAATCTTCGGAAACAGAGGAAGCTTCTACGGAGGAGACAGATCCTGTACAGGAAGAGGAGCTTTTGGAGGAAGAAGAATTAGTGCTCGATGATCCTACAAAGGAGCTATCAGAGGAATCAGATAAAGAAAGCGAAAGTTCAGAAAAAGACGAATTCTCCGCCCTTGAAGCATATGAGTTCTTTCAGGACATGGACTATGTTGTGGAGGATTCCTCCAGCCTTTTATCTGTAGGAAGTGATTCAGTGCCCCAGGCTTTAGTTACGGGTTTTAAGGTAAGCTGGCTCGGACATGAGGTAGATCTTTTGGGCACTTCTTCAGCTGACGGAGAAGAATCAGGATACAAGACCTATGTGAATCTTTCTGAATACGATGGGAAAAGTCCTCTTAAATTTTCCATCGATATTGAACACAGTTCTGGTGTTGCCAGTGTTGATGTAATTGGTGTAGTAGAAGGAGAATCATATACCATATCTTCGGACAGAATTGACTTTTATACCGGAGCTTTCCAAGCCAGTGGATATTTTAAAGAAGGCGTAAGCGGCAGTGCGATCAGTAGCATTTCCTTAAAGCTTAGAAGTACAAGACGTATTTCCAAGGTCAGCAAGAGCGATAGCGCCATTTCGGTTAACAGTGAAGCAGTCGAGAGATATCAGCGCTTTAATGAAATGTGCGGAGATGTCAAAGTCACTGAAAATGGTAATGACAGGAAAATTTCTGTGTCTTACAAAGAGTTCTATTCACCTACAGCCAAGGAAATAGGTAAAGAAGCTCTTGAAGTATTAGTAGAAGAAGCCAGCCCCAATGACATTATTGAAGATATAGCCAAAAATAGTTTTCTATGTGTTGCACAAGGAGACGATGGTAAAGACTATAATGTTTACTTTGATACCTCTGATCCTAAGAACATATTTGCATACTTTGTAGATTTTATCGACCCCGGAGCTAAGGCCCTGAAATACAAGGTAAGTCTTCAGGATGAAAAAGGGATTTATAATTCTGTTACCGAGTTTTCCGCAGATCTTTCCCAGTTTGTAAAAGTAGCTGAGACCATGTCAGACTATACTCAGTACAACGAAGATTATGAGCGGATGGTAAGCGATATCAACAATTCTTCCATAAAGGATAAGGATGAGGCCATCAAAAAAGCCGAGGAGCTTCGAGACAGCAGGCAGCTATATTCTGCAACCACAACTCTCATTATCCCTCTTGTAGTGGCTTGCTGCGGCGGCCTTCCGGGAGGAATCGGAATGGCTCTTCTGGCAACCGGAGCAAAGACCTTTGTGGACTGTGCAGCGGAGTATCTGTGGGAGGCTAGAGCCAAGGATATTTTAGGAAAAGAAGTTGGAGTGACCGGGAAAAATTCATCCGATGACGGATATATAAATGGCTATGCCGAAAACTATGAATATGATGAGAATGGCGATAAAACATTAATAAGTAAAGCATGGTTGTATGGATACAAGGACAGAGGTCTTACCATTGAGATGTGGGGAGAAAATGTTAGCCCGAGAAACTTTGGTTTTGATACAAATGACGGCTCCGGGATATATTATAGTGAATTTTCTAACTACATAACCCGTGAAGTATTCCTGCCCGGAGTAAAAAAAGCAGATGCTGATGGAATGTACTTACCAAAACTGGAAGAAATAGAGCTCCCATATGGCCTTGAGGAGTTTACAGGAGCTGGCAATCCCAATATCAAGAAGATCAAACTTCCAAGAACTCTTAAGGTAATTGGAGCAAATGCCTTTTATAAATCAGGAATAGAGAGAATCGATCTGGCCGGGACCCAGATTGAAGAAATCGGTAAATATGCCTTTGAAGAATCTTCCTTATCAGGGACAGTAGTGATTCCGGCTTCGTGTACAAAGATTGGACAAGATGCTTTCGGGAGCTGTAAGAATCTAAAGAAGGTCCAAATTGATGGAAATATAGAAAAGCTTGATGCCGTATTCCGGCATTCTAATATAGATGAGTTGGTAATAAATGGGAATATTGATTACCTGTTAGATGTATCTAATAGTGCATCAATAAAAAGCATCTACTTGCTTGGAAAGGTTAAGGAGCTTGAGAAAAAGGGCTCATATGATGGCAGAGCTGTTAACGATTACTTTAATTGCATCAAATATAGTGATTTCTACACCACTTTGACAAAACAGGAAGTAGAAACTCTTGGACTTCGTCTTAGAAGTAACGATACAATACATCACTATGGGTATGATCCAAAAACCGGAAAAGAAGAAGTTATAATAACCGGAAAGTGCGGTACAAATCTGACCTATACGCTGTATGAAATAGACGCAGCTAATCGGGATAATAAAAAAAGGTATGACCTTTATATCTCCGGCACAGGCAAGATGAACGACTATGAAGAGAGTGGCGCAGCTCCATGGTCCGAATACTGGCTTAAAAATGTATATCTGGAAGAGGGTATTACCAGCATCGGAGACTATGCAGGATTTAAGGGTGAGAGACTGGAAATTCCCGGAACCGTAAAAACAATTGGTAAATATGCATTTTATGACAACAGATTTGACGGCATTTTAATTATTCCTGACAGCGTGGAATCCATTGGTGAATATGCATTTTCACATTCAAGCATTAAGAATGTCTATATTGGAAAAGGCCTTACCAAAATTCCGGATCATTGCTTCTACTACTGCGAAAATTTTAGCGGAAGAATTGTTATTCCCGAGAATATCACTGAGATTGGAGGAAATGCTTTTTACCATATTGCAAATCTCGCCAACTACAAGCGTTCTCTTTTGGTTAAGGGAAAGAATTTAAAGAAAGTAGGCTGGTGGGCATTTGATGACTGTGAATACCTGTATTTTGAAAACCCGGAATTTATTAGTAATCTAACCTATATTGGAGATAGTGCCTTCAGGAATTGTAAATATATCTACGGAGAACTCTCTTTTTCAAAAGAAATAGAAGACCTTGGTTTCCAATCATTTGAAAATTGTACCGGGATAAGCGCAGTTACATTTAATAATAGCCTGGAAGATATTGGTGGATATGCCTTCCAAGGATGTACCAACCTTACTTCTGCCCGCTTAGCAGGTGTCAATTGGATATATAAAGGGGCATTTGACGGATGCACAAGTCTTAAAACCATTGAAATTGGTGAAGGCTTAAAAGGAATAGACGAGTTTGCATTTAGAAATTGCCGGATGCTCACTGGAGATTTGGTTTTCCCTTCGACTACTATCTCAATAGGAAAGGAAGCCTTTAAAAACTGCGAAAAACTTACTTCAGTGAAGTTTAATGAAAACCTTGATTCCATTGGCGACAGGGCTTTCAAAAACTGTACAGGACTTAAGGGAGATCTTGTTTTTTCTGCTGAGACTGGAAGTATTGGAAGTGAAGCCTTTAAGAACTGTACCGGACTTGATGGAAATCTGATATTTTTAGAAATCGGTTCAGGTGGTCTTCGTCCAAAATTTCTAGGGTACGGAGCTTTTGAAAACTGCAGGAATATCACAGGAACTGTTAGCCTTGACTCCAGTTATTTTAATAGTGGTAAAAAATGGCAGAGAGTTTTCTATGGAATGGATAAGGTGGAGGCGTTCCTGTTCACAAATACATGGGAAGGAGACTGCTTTACTGCTAAGGGAGAGACCGGAAACTATCTGGGTGATGAACCCGATTTTGAAGGGGACTACGATGAGGATGAGAACGTTGACAGGAGTGCTATTGTTGACATCTCAACATTTCCTGCAAATGCTGTGCTTAAGTGTGTTCTAAAATACTCTTACAATAACCTTAAGGATCTGGGGTACAACATAGAGGATGTGTCCGGGGAATATATGGGTTACACGCTCGTCTATCAATCCGAGATAAAGGTCAACGGCGTAAATGTCTGGGAGGTAAATGGTCAGAGGACTATAAGCCTTCCAACAATTACCGCGCAGGGATATACCTTTGGAGGATGGTATTTAACTTACGATTGTAAGGACGGGGAAGAAGCTGTTTCCGGCACCAAGCTTACGAAGGAAACCAGGCTCTTTGCCAAGTGGACTGCAAATCAGTACAAGGTAACCTTTGATCCCGGAGAGGGACAGATCGTAAAGGGAAATGCAACTAAGACAGTAACCTTTGACGCTTCTTATGGTGAGCTTCCCATAGCAGAGTTTGGAGACAACGCTTTTGCAGGCTGGTCATCTGAACCTGAGGGAAAGAGCTTTGTAACGGCACAGACTATTGTCAGAACTGCCGGTGATCACACCTTATACGCTGTCTATAAGCAGTCACCTAAGGCCCTTTCTCCTACAACCGGTGACGCAGGTGGAAAAGAGCTGCCTTCAGAGCTTAGGAAAGAGACGAAGATATATCTTTTCACCGCAACAGGTGGTGCCAGCATATATTACACAACTAAAGCTGCGGAAGCTTCAAACATTCCTGAGGATGATGCCCACCTTTATAAGACGGCACTTACCGCAAAGGAAAACATGACCATCTATGCCAAGACTGTAAAAGCTGGCTACAGGACCAGTGATGTGATGACCGAAGCTTTCACAGTCATTGATCCGTCCCAGGACTATGGAGATGTAACTGTAGAGGACAGAGCAGCAAGAGAATTTACAAGCGCAGATAAAATCCCTTCAGGTCTTTGGGCAGCAGGCTACAAAGACATGGAATATACAGGAAGTGCCATCACATTCGATGACCTTCATGTCTACTATGGCAAGAAACTCCTGGCCCTTAATGAGGATTACACAGTTAAGTACTCAAACAATATCAAGGCAAGTACTGATAAGGTTAAAGGTACAATTACAGTTACGGGAAAAGGTAACTATTCAGGTACAAACAAGTTTACCTTTGACGTTAAGCCCATCAGCCTTGGCGATATGCCACTTAGCGTCGGAGATAAGTCCGGAAATAATTCAAAGGTTCAGACTGCTGATATTCAGGTAGAAGAAACTGGAAAAATTATCAAGGGGACAACAACAGTCACCTATACCAGGGAAGATGGAAAGATCGTTGTACTTAAGAGCGGAACAGACTTTACCTACGACTATTCTGAAGTTAAGGCTGCTCCTGATACTACCTATAATGTAATCATTAGAGGAAAGGGTAATTATACAGGTTTCGCTGTCTTTACTGAAACTGTTTATCCAAAGAAGACCAAAACAAACATTGCAAAGCTCACCTTTACGTTTGCGAAGTCGGTAGCAGCTGATGGATCAGAATTAAGACCTAAGATAAAGATCACTGATAAGATCACAGATAAGAAGAACCCATATGAGCTTGCTGCGGAAGATACGGATAAGGGAATTGAGGGTGATTACCATGTTGAGTACTTCAACAACGTAATGCCCGGAACAGCAACTGCAGTAGTTACCGGTAATGGCGAAAAGTACGCAGGTACCAAGACCCTGACCTTTAAGATCACAGGTATTGCAATCTCAAAGGCTAAGGTAAATATTGATACCACAAACCCTGTTATTTTTGATGGAACCGGTAAGACTCCCGGATATGCACTTACATATCAGGCGAATAAAAAAGCTCCTGTAGAGACACTGTATGAAGGAGAGGACTTTACAGTTACACCTTCGAATAATGTTAAAAAGGGCAACGGTACACTCACCTTTACCGGAATAGGTAAATACACGGGAACAGTTAAGAAGACCTTTAAGATTGGAGCCCTTAACTTCTCAAGTGGTCAGGTAACAGTTGTATGCAGCGACAGTACATCATCAGATGCTTCTTCATCAAAGGCAAGAGCCGATCTTGGAAGCTTTGCTTATACCAAGAATGGTGTTAAGCCGGATGTGAAGCTGATGTTTGGAGATGAGGAGCTGGTTCTTAATCGTGACTACAAGGTTAAGTATGCTAACAACAATGCAGTAACTGTTAATAATGCCAAGGCAAAGACTCCTACCATCACTATCACTGGAGCAGGTAACTTTGCAGGGACCTTCACAAGGACCTTCTCCATAGGGCAGGCAAGTCTTGAGA
>DFGW01000033.1 GCA_002372465.1 Butyrivibrio sp. UBA3740 | reverse complement strand
ACATCTCCGCTGGTTCCGTTGAAGTTGGCAAAGATGATAGGTGACTTGTACTTTGGCAGGAAATCCATATAGCCGCCGGCCTTCTTGGTCTTCCTTCCAAGAACATCGAAGAGCTCATTATCGATCATGAAATCAAAAAACTCTGCTGTCTCAGGAGAAAGCTCCCTGTAGATGTCCTGTCCGGCCTTCATGATCTGCTCGGGAGTTCCTGTAGGCTTGGGATTGCCATCCTTGAAGAACATGTCATTGTCGTAGTACTTAAGCTCATTGACTCCAATCTGAGCCTTGCGCTGCTCCTGGATCTTAACCACAAAGGGAACAAAAGACTCTTTGACCTGTTTGCGGAAGTTCTCCACCTCTGCTCTTCTGTAGGAGTTTCTCCTCATCCTGTTATAGCCAAGCTCAACATAATTGTCGTAGCCCAGCTCTTTAGCCTGTCTGGTCCTGATCTTAACCAGCTGATCATAGATATCATCAATCTCATCCGTAACAGAAAGGAAGTAATCTGAGAGGGCCTTCCAGGCACGCTTTCTGGTGTCTCTGTCCTGACTGGTAAGGTACTTGCGGAGCAATGAAATATTGCACTCTTCTCCGTCAAAAACAATCTTGGCTGAAGCGATCAGCTTGTCGTACTTGCTGATAAGAGCATTCTCTTCCTGCATGAGTGGAAGGATCTTCTCATCTATGGACTTGTTGTCCAGCTCGATGTTCTTAAATGCCACCTTGCTGATCTTCTCTTCAAGATAGGCCCTGTAGGGTGATTCGTAGAGGACCTTCATGTAATCGTTGGTATACTTTAAAATAAGAGGAGTTATCTCATCGTAATAATCGTTCTCTTTGGAATAGAACTCCTCTGTAGTGTCGATATTATGCCTGAATACAGCGAGCTTCATGTTGGTAAAAATCTCGTCTGTAAACTTGTAGTACTTCTTGTGAAGTTCAAACTGTTCTTCGCCGCTTTGGGCTTTTTTGCTGTCGGATATAAGCTTTTCAAAAAAGCTCTTTACTTCGTCCATGTCCACTCTGGTATAGGGCATTTCTGAACATTTCATATATATAAACCCACTTTCAAATTATAAATTTTTTATAAAAAATGACATCAAGTCATTATACTCCTTTAAAGCGATAATATCAATGGAAACGCAATTATTAATAATCTGTTACAATATTTACGTAGGCGCGTATTTATGAGGAAACGAAAATGTATCCGCAGATTATTGGTATCCAATGTATCAGCATCATTCTTGTTCTAATTGAATGCTGGGTCATATTCAAAAACTGGAAGGGCGTTCTTCACTCCTACCTGTTCTTAAGCTGCATTGCCATTCTGGTGAACAATGTGGGCTATCTTATGGAAATCACTTCAAGTACGGAAGAAGCTTTTTTTAAAGCTTTATTATTCTCCTATGCAGGAAGGATATGGATCTCCTACGGTCTTTTCATGTTTATAGTGGAACTGGTCCGCTTCAAATTACCCAATTGGGTCAGGAATGCTCTGGCGCTGACCAATATTATCACCTATGTCATGGTCATCACCACAAAGAAAACAGGGCTGTATTATTACGACATGAATTTCACCATGGACGGACAAATGCCTGTATTTATCAGAAAAAACGGCATCTTCCACAGTCTTTGGTTCGTAATAGTTGAGGCCTGCGCGTTCCTGGGTATGGTTCTGCTCATAAGAGCCTTTGTAAAGGAAAAGAATTCTGTTTCCAAGAGGCGTATATTCACCGTTATTCTGGCCATCGTAACTCCCACCATTTTCTTTGTTCTTGAAGCCACAAACCTTATCCCACTTTCAAACATCTATGACCTGACCATGATCGGGTATCCTCTGAGCACAGTCTTTATGCTCATAGCAATATTCAAGTACAAGCTTCTGGACACCAGGGAGCTGGCAAGAGAATATGCTGTGGATGAGCTTTCTGCAGGCATCATAGCTCTTGATGACAAGGGCAACATAAGCTATTTCAATAAGCCGGCAATGACAATCTTCCCGGATCTGTCAAAGGATCCCACCGAGGTCATCGCCAAGCTCCAAAAATCCGTAAGCACAGGTATACCTCTTCAGATTGCTGACAAAGTCTATTCCACCGAGTCAAACAGCCTCGAAGACAATGGTACCACAGTTGGAACCATCTACTCTGTTATCGATGATACTGAGCACTACGCCTATATGAGCGTTTTGGAGAATCAAAAGCGCGTGGCTGACGCTGCCAACAAGGCAAAATCAAGATTTTTGGCAAACATGTCCCATGAAATCCGCACCCCCATCAACGCAGTTCTAGGCATGGACGAGATGATCCTCAGGGAAAGCCGGGAAAAAGACATACTCTCCTATGCTGCAGATATCAAGTCGGCGGGAAGGACTCTTTTATCATTAATAAATGACATTCTGGACTTCTCCAAGATTGAAGAGGGACGAATGGAGATCATACCCACCCAGTATGAGCTTTCATCCGTGGTCAACGATCTGTCCAACATAGTAAAGGGCCGCGCTGAAAAGAAAGGTCTGAAGCTTATAGTTGATGTCAACCACTCAGTCCCGCATCTTCTCTACGGGGACGAAGTTCGCATCAAGCAGATTGCCATAAATCTTCTGACCAATTCCATCAAATACACTGAAACCGGAACCATCACTCTAAACATTGATTATGAAAAGATCTCCGAAGAAGAGATTGACCTTTCCTTTGTCATCACCGACACGGGAGTAGGCATGAAGCCTGAAGATCTGGATAAGCTCTTTTCACCCTTTACAAGGATTGAGGAGAGCAGGCATCGCTCCGTGGAGGGAACAGGCCTTGGAATGAGCATCGTAAAGCAGCTTCTTGACCTGATGGGAAGTCATCTGGATGTCAAGAGCACTTACGGTGAAGGCTCCGAATTTTCTTTTACCATCAGGCAGAAAGTCCTGAAATGGGAACCCATCGGCGATGATTTAGAGCGCTTTGGGGATGAATCGGAAAAGATCCCTGAGTACAAAGAGCTGTTCCATGCCCCCGGCGCAAGGATCCTTGCGGTTGATGACACAGAGGTAAACCTTGCTGTGGTCAAAAACCTGCTAAAGCTCACTCAGATTCAGATAGATACAGCGACTTCCGGAACTGAGGCAATAAATGCATTTTCAAGCAACAAATACGACATAGTTTTTATAGATCACATGATGCCTGACATGGACGGCCTTGAAACCTTAAAGAGGATAAAAGAGCTTCCGGGCGCAGATGAAGTCACCTTCATAGTATTTACAGCCAATGCCGTTTCAGGAGCAAGGGAAATGTACCTTGAAGCGGGTTTCGAGGATTACATATCAAAGCCTGTCGACGGGCGAAGGCTTGAGGAGCTTATTCTACGCTATCTTCCAAAGGATAAGATCATCTCTCCCGAAGAAAGTCCCGCTCCTGTGGCTGAAACGTCCAGTGTGGCAAAGCGCAACAGGATTCTTGTGGTGGATGACGATGAGGTTATCTGTGCCTCCGTTTCCCAGATCCTTGGGAAAAGCTTTGAGGTATTCACCTGTAACGAGGCAGAACAGGCTGAAAGCGAGGCCTTTTCAAAGCATCCCGATCTCATATTGCTTGACCTGAATCTCGGCGGAATCAGCGGATTTGAAATACTTCAGAACCTGAAAAAGAACCCTTCCACAGATGATATTCCCGTTATGATCCTGACTGCGGATGAGGACGGTGAAAGTGAGGCTCTTGGCCTTAAGAACGGAGCTCTGGACTTCATCAGAAAGCCTGTAGTTCCGGAAGTTCTCATGCAGCGATGTAAGAACATAGTCAGTCTTGACCACTTCCAGAAGGACCTTCAGGGTGAAGTAAGCAGGCAGTCACTGAGGGCTGAAAGGATCACCAGGGAAATGATGGTGGCCCTCTCCCACACTGTCGATGCCAAGGATCATTACACTAAGGGTCACTCAGAAAGAGTTGCTGCCTACGCTGCAGAAATTGGAAGGCGCATGGGCAAGAGTCCCGAGGAACAGCGTCAATTGTATGAGGTAGGTCTTTTGCATGACATCGGTAAGATTGGTATTTCAGAGGAAATCCTCAACAAGACGCAAAGACTTTCAGATACAGAGTTCGCGCAGATCAAGACCCATGCCGTTATCGGTCATGACATATTGACAGGAATTGAGGACATGCCGGAGCTGGCTCTGGGCGCAAGGTCCCACCACGAACGGTTTGACGGACGAGGTTACCCGGACGGCCTTACCGGGCATGATATTCCGGAGGTTGCCAGGATCATCTGCGTGGCAGACTGCTACGATGCAATGACCAGTACGAGAACCTATTCGGTGCCAAAGCCCCAGGAAAAAGTCAGGGAAGAATTCATAAGATGCAGCAATTATCAGTTTGATCCGGTCATCGCCAAGGTAATGATTGCCATGATCGACGAGGATGTGGAATATCACATGACCGAGCGAAACTCCCAGGGCACAGTCTGGAAGAACAAGGATGAGTGCTGGGACAGCTACGATACGGCAGAATCCCTCTCTTCCATTCAACCCCAGAATGCCCCTTCCGCTCCGCAGCATACAGAGGAAGCTGAGTGGCTTAAGCAGATCCCCGAGCTTGACGCTGACCTTGGAGTTACTAACTGCGGTAGCTTTGAAAGCCTTGTTTCAGTGGCAAAGATATTCCATCAGACAGCAAGGCATAAGGCTGATGAAATCGAACAGCTGTGGAATACGGGCGACATCGAGAAATACACGATCAAGGTACACGCCTTAAAGAGTTCAGCAAGGATAATTGGAGCAAAGATTCTCTCCGATCTGGCAAAAGAGCTTGAGGCTGCGGGAAGAGCGTCTGATAAGTTTTCCATAGACCGTGACACTCCGATTCTTCTTGAAAAATACAGGAATCTGGATCTGGCTCTATCCGCCTTTGATGAGGAAGTAGTCAAAAAGCCTAAGCTGACAGCCAAGATGCGCGCAGAGGCCCTGGAGACCATCAGCATGATAGCAGGTGCCATGGACTACGACATGATGGAGAATCTTATAAAAGACTTAAAGAGTCACACACTCTCCCATGAGGATGAAGAGCTTGTTGACCGGCTTGAAAAAGAAATGATGCAGCTCAACTGGGAGGCAATAACAAAGCTTGTCCGGGAGCAGTCCTGACCGGATAAGGACACATAAAGAAGCGCAAAGGAAGGGTCTGACCATAAAGTCAGACCCTTAATCTTTTGCGGATATTTAATTAACAACAACCTTATTCTTGCCGGTATTCTTGGCTTTATAGAGAGCCTGGTCAACCCTCATAAGAGCATCGGTATAATCGCCTGTATAGCTTGACAGACCTACCGAAATGGTAAATGGCACAGGTGTGTCTTTTGCATTCTCAATAATATCTCTAAGCTTATCCATCCTTTTATAAGCATCGTCTATGCCGCAATTTCTGAGGATTATTACAAATTCCTCGCCTCCGTAGCGGATAACATAGTCCTCTGCATGAGCTTCCCTAAGGAGCTTCTGGCCCATGTAATAAAGAGTCAGATCTCCGGTGTAATGACCGTTCTCGTCATTTACCTTCTTAAAATCATCAATATCGATCATAGCCAGTGAAATAAGCTCATCCGGTGAATCAAGCTTCAGGGTGTTCCCTGAAACTATCTTCTCCAGAAGATGTCTGTTATATACCATGGTCAGAGGGTCGGTAACCATTGAGAACTTGAGCTTCTGAGTAACTCTGTAGTGATCCAGGTAGTAGGCAGTCATAATATAGTGAACCACCATGATTCCGATGATGCAGGGAATTTCCAGTGAAAGGATCACATCATAGTTGGTATAGTGGTTGAACTGATTGGTGATGACAATCTCAATTATGTACACAAATCCATTGATAATGGTGTCTTCAGGCCTCGAGACAAATCCGATTACGATCCAAAGCAGATTTACTATGATGATTCCTGTAACGGAATTGCTGTTATCAACCAGATTATATGCTGTCCAGCTGGCAGTTAAGACCATTCCGTGGGCAAGAAAAAAATCCATAACCACCATCACACGTGTGCTTGCGCTTATACCGGTAACAATGAAAAACACTGCAATAAAAGCCAGAATAGAAAGCCTTGGGATGAGCGTAGGCAGTACGGACCCGTTTATCATGTAATCCGAGTAAATAAAACAAATGGTAGTCAAACATGCCACGATCAGACTAAGCTCAACAATGCCCTGATAATACTCGCACTTATCCTTGTAGAAAGCATCCTTTTCACTTGGGCTCATTGACCACAGGGCTTTCAACAATCCGGAAATAGTTTTTACGCCATTTATTATTCTCATATTTGATACCTCTACTATTTATTGTACCAAATATTTCTTTTTTCTCAAAAGTCAGCATCACCGGTGCCATTTTTTCAGTCCATATACCTGTTATTGCTTTTCTTGTATGCCTTTGCCCACTTGGAGATTTCTTTTTTCCTGGCATAGTTGTAGGTATTCTCTGAGCCAAGGTTCTTGTACAGCTGATATCTCTCAATAGACAGCTCACCGCTCTCAATTGCAGCCTTAACCGCGCATCCAGGCTCGGTTTCATGCCTGCAGTTGCTGAATTTACACCGGCATTCCAGTTCTACAATATCGGAAAAGGTATCGTCAATACCTTCTTCGGTGTTTGCCATGCCCAGTTCACGCATTCCGGGAGTGTCGATAAAGCATATACCGTTTGGAGTCTCTATAAGCCGTCTGATAGTTGTGGTATGGCGGCCCTTGTCATCATCCTCTCTAATGGCGGAGGTCTTCATGATATCCTCACCCATCAGAGTGTTTATAAGCGTCGACTTTCCCACACCGGAGGAGCCCATAAGGCAGATAGTATTTCCGGGAATCAGATATTCTCTGAGTTCTTCAAGCCCGATACCATAAAGCGCCGAGATTGCATGAACTCGCACTTTATCCGAAATCTGCTCCACCTCCCGCACATATCTTCCGGCATTGTTGCAAAGATCAGATTTGGTAAGTATCACAACCGGAACTGCTCCGCCCTGAAGGGCAACACTTGCATACCTCGCTATGCGGTTGTAGCTGTAGTCTTCATTGAGCGAGGTTACAATAAAGCAGTAATCAACGTTGGAAACCATGTACTGCATAACTCCGGTCTTAGCCTGATCGGGTCTTTGAAGGAAGCTTGTTCTCTCGCATACAGCAAGGATCATGGAGTCTCCCTGCCTGTTATATCGGAAGGTCACATAGTCGCCAACCACAGGGAGCTCATCTGCATCCTTGTCATAGAAACTCCCCTTTAGCTTTGCAGGGATTTCCTGTTCCCAGAATTTGATCTTATAGCTGTTTTTACTGACCTGTGCTATTCTTCCGAGTTTTTCTTCATGGAGCCACTGGCATGAGAGTTTAAGAGGCTTGTAGTATGGAAATTCCTTCGTAAACTCTTTTACCTCCTCTTCATCCTCGCACTCCTCAAATACCGGTGCCTCATAGAACAGGCCGTGTACATCCTCAAATCCGTCATTGAGGGGAAGGGCCATGAAGGCATCCCCATTTCCAAATGCCGGGTGATGAATATCAAAGATATCACAGGTCTTAAAGCCGTGTTTGGGATAATAATCAGGCTCTCCGCAGATCACAATCCCCTTGTAGCCTGCTGCCCTGACAAGTGGAAGAGTCTCTTTTAGCAGCTTAGAACCAATGCCCATGCTAAAGCATGTGGGCTCAACAGCCAAAGGCCCAAAGGTCAGCACCTGGTGTTCCTTTGTGCCGTCAACAACTTTGGCCTTGGAGTAAAAGATCGCTCCAACAATCCTTCCGTCAAGCTCCGCCACCCGGCTAAATTCCGGCAGATATTCTGCAGCGCCCCGAAGCTTATGCACCATCAGATGCTCATTGCATCCCGGTCCATGAAGGTTCCAAAATGCGCGCATAGTCATAAGTTCTGTGTCGTGATAGTCTTTTGTAGTTTCTTTCCTGATAATTATTTTTTTCAATGTTTTGTCTCCTTGCATAAGTGATTGTATAGTCCATGGTCCACGTGGACGGGGTCATAGTACCATTCATAGTCCACCACAGAAATTGATAAATAGTATGGAGACCTTGTTTTGCTCTTTGGAAAGCTGCCTGAAGCAGGCGTGACAGGGAATGCAGAGAATTTCCCAATAAAAAAACCGCGACAAAAATGCCACGGTTAACAGTATCTATATAATCGCCCTGAAGATATCAGAAGGCATAAACCGAGGTCATCATACTATATTCAATTACAAGTTCTGTTCTGTTTGCACTCATTATT
>DFGW01000165.1 GCA_002372465.1 Butyrivibrio sp. UBA3740 | reverse complement strand
GCAGAACTCATGGATCTCCTCATCTGTTCCTGCATGTCAGGTTGAGTTCAGGCAAACTTATAAATAAACGCACAGACTGCGTAAACAATTATCGTTATTATCATGTAGATGGAATTGGTTGTGGAGACATAGGAACACCCTTCCGGATTCTTAATATAGGTCTGCATAGAAAAGGTTGTCGGAACACTCATATAGATGACTTCAGCCATTATGAACTGAAGGTCACCTTCATAGAGCCTGGAGATTGCAAACACCACCACGGCAATTGCGCAGCTCTGGATCAGAAGACGGCATATAACCGGCTTAAGCACTTCTCTGATTTTCTCAAGATTCAGGTCAAAATCGTAACCAACTGCTAACAGGATCATGGCGTTCAAAGGCGCAACGATCATCTTTTCACATCCCAGATAGACAGGGCCTAAGGGCTGAGCCAGAAACCACTTCATGATACCCGTTGTACCAAGGATAACGCCCAGTACTGCGCCGATGAAGGTGGGTGTATGCAGGGCAGAAAGAGCTAATGCCTTGGGAGAAATGCTCTCTCCCTTTTCCTGCTGCTGAAGCATTCCCATCCATATGGAAAAGCCAAAAAGCAATCCGGATATATCAAGAAGCGCAATCTTAGAAAGGGCATCTGCTCCGCAAAGATTTGAATAGAGCGGATATGCCAGCATACCTCCCTCGTAAAGGCTCATGAGGAAGGGAATATACTTTGCACGATCTTTAGGGAATAATGGACGGATCAGGAAACCACAGCCAAAGGTACAGAGTTCAACAATGATAAGAACTAAGACAAGCACTGCAGTTTTGCCGGTGTAATCTGCTGTTGCCAGAGCATGAAAAACAGCGACCGTCAGCATGATCCTGGAAACCAGAAACTTAATATCATCAATGCCCTTGCGGGAGATCCACTGAGTTTTCTTAAGGAACACTCCGACAAATATCATCCCGATAACAGGCAAAATTGCTGCTAATACTTCAATAAAAGAATTCGACATAAAAAGCTCCACTCACATATTTCCACGAAGGTTTAATAAAATTATTCAAACAATTGTTTTTTCAGTTTACGGCCGGTAGGTGTGGAAGCAAGTCCGCCTCCGGCTGTTTCTTTCAGGGAATCAGGAAGAGCATCCCCGACTTCCTTCATGGCATCAAAACATTCATCCACCGGGATCTTGGCTTCGATTCCTGCAAGGGCCATGTCTGCACTGGAAAAGGCGATCATAAGGCCGGATGCATTTCTTTTAATGCAGGGGATCTCCACAAGTCCTGCTACAGGGTCACAGACAAGGCCCATCTGACTTGATATTGCCATGGCGCAGGCATCCGCGCACTGCATAGGTGTTCCGCCCTTTAATTCCACCAGTGCTGCTGCAGCCATAGCCGCAGCACTTCCGCACTCAGCCTGACATCCGCCCCTGGCACCTGATATGCTTGCCCTGTTTGCGATGACTATGCCAAAGGCTGCGGCAGTGAACATGCTCATTATGATGTCTTTTTCAGAAAACTCTTTATCCTCAAAAAGGCTTACCAGGCAGCCCGGAAGAATACCGCAGCTCCCTGCAGTAGGTGCAGCCACGATCCTTCCCATGCTCGCGTTGCAGCCGGCAACAGCCAGAGCCCTTGCCAGGGCCTTTGCCATGAAGGGTCCGCAGAGTGCATCTTTATGATCTGCATATTCGTTCATAAGATAGCCTTCACCGCCTGTAAGCCCCGAGGTTGACTTTTGCTCTTTTTTAAGGCCTGCTTTTACTGACTCCTGCATGACCTGAAAGCTTATCTCCATTTTCTCGTATATCTCTGAAGTTGTCTTTTCCATGGCCAAAGCCTGGTCCGCCAGCACTATCTCGCTGATTTTAGCGCCCTTTTTCTCCGCTTCGGCAACAAGTTCTTTAATAGATTCGTATTTAAGCATTTTCCCTCCGGGCAAGCTCATACTCTTCTGATGAGAATGGCATTTTTGACATGTTCAATCTTCCTTATCTCGTTCACCAGATCTTCCGGCGGCTGATTGTCTATCTCTATGGTCATGATGGCATCGCCGCCTTTCTCCTGCCTGGACAGGTGAAAGTTGGAGATATTAAGGTCCTGGTACTCCCAGTGCATCAGGTTTGTCACGGCAGCAATAACTCCCGGCTTATCCTCATGCATGACAAGGATCGTGTTGCTCTCACCGTTGAATTCCACCTTCATCCCGTTTATCTGGTTGACCAGGATATTGCCGCCGCCAATGCTGGCTCCCTGCATCACGCCCTCTTCGCCGTCCTCAAGGGTAAACCTTATCCTGGCGGTGTTGGGGTGGGCATCCCGGATATCTTCTTTGACAAAGGTGTACTTAATGCCCTGTTCATCAGCAATTTCCAGGGCATTTCTGATCTCGGGTGAATGGCTCTTATAGCCCATGATCCCTGCCAGAAGCGCCTTATCAGTGCCGTGTCCTTTATAGGTTTTGGCAAATGATCCGGACAGGGTGATCTCAACCTCTCTTAGATTCCTGCCGTCAATCAGCTTGTTTACTACTCTTCCAAGCCTCACTGCTCCTGCGGTGTGAGAGCTGGACGGACCTATCATTATGGGGCCGATTATATCAAATACGTTCAACTTACAATCTCCTTGGAATATGAGGTATATGCCCGCTTGCGACCGCGGTTTTTTCACTAATATTATAATACCATGATTTCGTATAGTTCTTTTGTCAGGTATTTCTTCAGGAGCTGATCCGCATCCACAGAGCCAAAGCCGCCATAGAACTCCTCCGCTACTCCGCCGGCGATTGCTCCGAAGGTATCTGAATCGCAGGTCAGACTATAAATATTCCTCATAAAAGACTCATAATCCGTGCTCTCGTAGAAACACCTCATGGCCGCAGGAACTGAACCCTGGCAGCTGACATCCCACTTGTAACGAGGTCTCATCTCATCAAGGCTGTAGCCGATGCTGTACTGGTATTCCTTAGTCGGATACTGCTCAAGCACATAGTCGTAGATCTCCTGCTTTGACTTGCCGTGGCGAGCCATCCAGATACAGGTGGAGGTGACAACCGCGCCCTTGATGCCCTCGGGATGATTGTGAGATACTGCTGCCACCTCTTCAGCTTTCTTCTGCATCTCATCATAGTCTTCAAAAGCTTCACCGATATATGCTGTTCTCATGGCTGAGCCATTGCCCCAGCTGTTGTAGGGGCTGTGGTCATTGCCAAGGATCCATCTGTAGAAGGTTCCCCCATACCCACAGTCAGGGTACCTTCTGCCAACATCTACCATGGTTGCCACAATGTCTTTTCCCTCCACAATGGCCTTCTTGATTGCCAGGGTCATGACCGTGTCATCCGTAAAGCCCATGGGAAGCCCTGATATCAGTGGGCTGTTAACCCAGTCCAGGTTCTTTGGCCTGTTAAATTCGTACTGTGATCCTAATATATCTCCTAAAACTGCTCCTTTTATCGCCATATCAATTTCTCCTTCTTTATATGTTCCTGTCATTCATCATTCACGTAGCCACCTGCCAAAATCATCTCCCGGCACGTCTCTTGTAGTCAGCCGTGATGTCCGTATCCCAGCCGCTGGCACCAATGTTACGGTCTGCCTCCTCTGCGCTTTCTGCCAGCATCACTGAGCACACTGCCTTGGATACTCCTGCATAAACGATTCCGGTTCCTGCGCTGTCGCTGACATAGTTCACTGTCCTGTCCCTGCGGATTCCGTATTTCTGGGCCTCAGCGTAAGCATCGATATTGGCGCCGATGAAGATGAATTCCCATCCATATTTCTTTTGCTGCTTCTTGATCATCTTCTGGATCTTCTCGCGAGAGTATCTGCTGCTGGCATTCTCCATGCCGTCGGTGGTGATCACGAAGATGGTCTTGTCCGGTCTGTCCTCTTCCCTTGCATACTTGTGAACGTTGCCGATGTGGTGGATGGCTCCGCCGACCGCGTCCAAAAGAGCTGTGCAGCCCCTTACGTAATACTGCTTGTCGGTCATCTTCTCGATCTTTTCGATTGGGATCCTGTCGTGGATCACTTCGCACTCATTATCGAAAAGAACTGTTGAAACAAGGGCCTTTTCTCCGGTCTTTTTCTGTTTGTCCATCATGGAGTTGAAGCCTCCGATGGTGTCTGCCTCAAGGCCGCTCATGGAACCTGATCTGTCAAGTATGTAAACAATCTCTGTATATCCTTTACTCATATTCATTACCTTACCTTTCCTGAATGTGCTCCGGCTGTTGAGCTGTTCTTGTTTGTAAGGTAATAATACATTATGGAAAAAGAAAAAAGGTCGCACGCCAAGCGACCTTAAAAAATTATTATTCTTTTGGGGTCAGATCAATAGCTCTTTTCCCTCTCATTCCTCTCATCCTCCGACTCCCATTTGGGAATAGGGATGTCTTTATGGAGCCTTTCCAGAATTGTATCAAGCCCCTCAGGCCTGTGGTAGTAGAACCCCTGACCCAGCTCACAGCCGGCGCTTAAGAGGAAATCCCTTTGTTCCTCTGTCTCCATTCCTTCACAGAGAGTATGGATCCCAAGCTCGTGGGCCACATCGATCAATGCCTTTATTATGGCTCTGTTGGCCCCATTGTGTGCGTCAAGATTTATCAGAAGATTCATGTCAAACTTGATAAGATCTATATCGAAGTTACTAAAGACATTCAGGGAGGAATAACCGCTTCCGAAGTCGTCTACCCAAAGCTTGTAGCCGTTTTCCCTGATCTTTGCCAGCTGCTCGTAGAACTTATCAGTAGCTCTCACCAGCCCCTGTTCCGTGATCTCAATGATGAAGTAGCTCTTATCTATGCCATATTGGCTGATGTTGTACTTGTCATAGATCCTGTTAAGCTCGCCGATAACATCAATATAATCGAAATCCTGTCTGGAGAAATTGATGGAGACCGGCAGAAGCGGAAGGCCCTCATCATAGCGGATCTTTATCTCCTTACATACCGTCTCAAAAATATAAAGATCCATCTCATGCAAAAGATGATACTTTTCAAGGGCAGGAATGAAATCGTCCGGATTTATCAGGCCATGTTCAGGATCCATCCATCTGGCCAGGGCCTCAAAGCCCATCCCATTCCCGGTTTCAATACGCATGAAGCACTGGTAAAAGACCTTAATCCAGCCCTCTTCCATTGCCTTGTCAAAGTTCTCTATAACATATCTCTGGTGATTGTATAAGGTATCATCTTCCTCGGTGTAGAATCTGTAGAACTTATTCAGATCCTCTCCCACAAGTTTATTGGCTCTGAGGGCGTGATCAACGGATTCCGCACGGGTAGTGTTTTCATTGCCCACAAATATTCCAATGTTTAGTCCGGTTGTTGCTCCGTAGGCTCTGAGCTTTATCTCTGCATTGGCATTTTCTATTTTTTTGACCAGTTCCTCTTCGCCATGAAATTCATCAATAACAACAAAATGATCAGAGATAACACGGGAAACCGTTCCCTGAGGAAAAGCTTCAGTGAGAACATTGGCAACAAGGATCAATAGCTCGTCGCCTCTTTTTACTCCATATCTTCTGTTATAGGACTGCATAGAATCTATGTCCAGATAAAGGACCACAGGAGCTCCGCCTCTTGCAAGAATCTCCTGCATCTTTCCATCGCCAAGCTTGTTCAGGTAATTTATGTTCGGAAGACCTGTTAATGTATCGTAGTAAAAATCATCTTTCTGGAACAGCTTGTACTCATTTGAGATTTCAATAAGCCTGTCCTCATAGGCCTGAACATCGTGAAATACCAGGAAAACAAGATCTGTTCCATCTTCCATTTTCTGCCAGTTGCCCACCGAATGAACCAGGTGATACCCATCCCCGAATCTGATCTTAAAAGTGATGTCATAATCAGATTTCCTGTCAAAAAAGCCTGAGCCGATCGCACGAAGCTTTGACTCCTCCGAAGGATGGATCTTCCCTAGCATATTCTCTATCATTCGGCCGCCATCATAATCTTCCAAATCATGCCTGTCTATATTGTTCAGAGCAAGAAGACCATCAGAAACTACGAGGAGTTCGTATTTTCTGTCAGCTCCCGGTCCCATAATGGCAATGGGAATTCTAAGGCTCTCATATGATTTTTTTACCTCAGCAGGAAATATATACAACAGATTTTCTCCTTAATCCCGGCTTCTATTTATTCAAAACCAAAGTCGTCCAAATCTATTGTACATTAAATCGATATCAATCATCTAAAATATTGATAAATTATTTCTAAAGAGCTACCTCAGATTGAAAAAAAACATCAGTCCTATATCTCATTCTTCGTCTCGATCTTGTCCAGGGCGCCACTGCTGAGCTTCTCATCGCGCTTAAAAATAAGCAAAGTTATGATCCAGCTTCCGGCATAAATGACCGCATAGATCACTGAGGTCAGGATGAATCCGAAGGTTCCGCGATACCAGTAAAAGAGATATCCAAAGCCTGTGCCCCTTAGGAAAAAGAGCCCGAAAAGGCCTATATAGCAAAGGACCATGAAGCTGACCATCATTGTCTGTTCGAAAACCAGTTTTAATCTATTCATATTCATAACCCCAGTTTCTTCTTTAGTTCTTTTACATAGCTCCTTGAGATGACGATCACTTCTCCGTTCAGAAGAACCGCCCGGAGCCTTGCGTTACTTTCTGCCTTCACGCTCTTTATCTTTCGCAGGTTGCAGATCATGGTCTGCATAAAAGCTGAAACAACTGATGCGCAGAAGTAAGAAAGAATGATCTCAAATCTTTTAACAGGTGTAGAGCGCATATCCAGGTCAACTCTGTCCTCCCTGTCCCTGACCATGATCTCAAGTGCGTTGTAGGGAATTGTTATAAGCGCTGAACTGATAATACCTGTTTTTGCGCATAAAAAAAGCGCAACCGGGGCAAGTTGCACTTTTCATTCGGTGAAATGCCAAAAAATCATTCAAAACAGTTCCAGTATCCGCTGCACCAGTACATTGAAGTATGCATCTTTTCCCTATGTTCATGACAATTCACCCAGCATTTTTTCAGGGTCATCTGCAGCTTTTACTTTGTCATTGGCTCTTATGATGATGCCTTTTTCATCTATGAGATATGTGGTCCTTACTACGCCCATGGATACCTTTCCGTAGTTCTTCTTTTCTTTCCACACATCGTAGGCCTCTATCACTTTGCGCTCAGGGTCAGCCAAAAGAGTAAAGGCAAGTCCATACTTTTCCTCAAATTTCTTGTGAGATGCCACTGTGTCTTTACTTACTCCAAGTACCACTGCACCCTTTTCCGTAAACTGAGGATATCTCTCAGAAAAACCGCAGGCCTGCTTGGTACATCCTGAGGTATTGTCCTTAGGGTAAAAATACAAGATAACCTTCTTCCCCCTGTAATCCTTGAGCGAATGCATCTCTCCGTTCTGATCCGGAAGCTGGAAATCCGGAGCTTTGGTTCCCACTTCTAGCATAAGAAATTCCTCCTCTTCTTAACATGTAGCAACTGTTTTCCGGTGCTGCTTGCGCTTACCGTCAGAAGTTATTTCCGTTCCATCCCCAGTCATCCGATCCAAAGTAGCGGATATACATGTGATCGGGAGCAACTCCAAGGATATCCCCATATATTCCTGTCAGCTCTTTTGTCATCCTTCCATAAACGTCAGAGGATGCATCGCCATAGATTTTAACCTCGATGAAAGCTGTAGGCTGAGAATTGTCGCCTCTGAAATACATTGGAATATCGCCCTCAATCGCCAGCATTAACCAGTTCTCGCTCTTTCCGGGAATGATGGAAATAGCCTGTCCAAGGCGCTCCTTAAGCTGTGTCTCTTTTTCCTTTGATACGGTAACGTTAGTTTTGGTTGAAATAAATGGCATAATATGTCCTCCGCTTCATTTAATCACTGTAGTTTCAATATCTATTTTACCTTATTGGCCCTTCCATATCATCATCAGTTCCAAGGCCATAGTACAGCAGTTCATTGTACTTGGCATTCGCTTCTTCAGCTGCTTTCTTGTTGTGCCAGGTATCTATATCACTGCATATAGCAAGCATCTCATCCACGATAAGCTCAGCTGTTCTTGGCTTGACGTTATACAGATAAGCCAGCATCCTGTCCATGGCTTTGGGGCTTCCAAGCTGTTTGGCAATCTGCTCACCAAGCTCCCTGGGAAATCCAAGGCTCTTTACCGCAGCTACCAGCTCATCTTTTTTTCTGCTCCACTCAATCTGATTTCCTGTCATATCTTGTACCCACAGTCTGCCTTCTCTGGTCCATCTATTCCGGACTCATAGTGTGCCCTGAATTCCATATTTATCTCTCTGATTTCTTTCCTGCCATCAATGTAGTCCTGATACATATCGGCAAGTCCTGACATACATCCATCGCATGAACCGCTGATATTTCCTATAGATTCAGCAACTATCCGCTCACGTTCTTCACGGGTTGTATCTTTTATCAGTATAGATCCCATTTTATTCTCCTTACATTCATTCAAATTCTGCAGCAGTATCCTGATATATCTGATAATCTGTTTCGCTGAAATTCACAAGAGTTATCTCCATGTCATAATCCGGGTTCTTCGCAAGCCACTCCTTCACAGTAGACAAGGCAATCCTGGCTGCGTCTTTTTTAGGATAACCGTAAACTCCTGTGGAAATGCCGGGGAAGGCAATACTGTGCAGGTTATTTGCCTTCGCAACCTCCAGCGAATTCCAATAACAGTTATGAAGATCTTCCTCATCAGTTTGTCTTCCGCTGTAGATCGGACCTACTGTATGAATGACATGTGCAGCAGGCAGGTTATAGCCTCCTGTGATTTTGGCCTGCCCTGTCTCACAGCCGTTCAGAGTTCTGCATTCATCCAAAAGCCCCGGGCCGGCTGCCCGGTGGATAGCGCCATCAACACCACCTCCGCCCAAAAGGCTTGAGTTTGCAGCATTAACTATGGCATCAACCTTCAGCCTGGTTATATCTCCTACCTGGTATTTGATCTTGTTCATAATCTTTACCCCCTGTAATTGTTCATGGAAGCACACCTAAAGAAGTTTGTATGTAAAAATGCAAAACCACGTTTTTTTTGACAAGGATTTCTTAGAAGATCATCTGTTCAAAGAGATTTTGTATGCCAAACTTATAAAAAGCTCGGTTTGTTGACAATGATTTCCAGAAAGCCTCGCTGCTCATGGAATTTTTGTATGCCAAAATCTCAAAATCACCAAAAATTTTACAAAAACCACTCCTAAGAACATTATACTCAAGATTTTATGTATGCCTAAATTTCAATATTAAAATTTTTTTGACAAACGGCCATGAGCACTGTCCTCCCCCCACGGAAGCAGCCATGCATGGAAGCATCAAAAAAGCATCAAAAAAGCCCACGCCTCACGATGGTCAAAACATTGCATATCGCATAAATAATTTAATGTCTTTCGATAAAAAGTTGTCGCAAATTGTAAATCGAAATGCAACCCTTTCGATCACTTCTTGAACTTGATGTAATGATGGCAAGGCGACATATCTCTTTAAACGATCTGTCGGACAAGGTTGGGATTTCAAATGTCAACCTGTCAAAGATCAAAAACAATAAGGTAAACGCCATAAGATTCAGCACTTTGGCGGGTATCTGTGAAGCCCTGGAATGTGAACCCGGAGATATTTTAAAATACGACCATGAAGGTGAGATGGATGATGACAACGACAATCAGTGAATTATTAAGTTCCATAGTTCAGATAGTTCTTTTTACAATTATTCCGTTTATATGGTGGCTCATAACAGCCAGGAAAAAGGAAGGCTTTTTCTGAAGAGATTTTATTCCGCGGTTTTCTTCAAAAGAGATTACAAAAGCTGTTTGGGTTTGTTGTCGGGACAATCATACAAGCTACTCTTTTCGGAGCAGCTCATGTTGTCCTCGCATTAGGTTCAATCTCTGTTCTACAGGGTGTTTTGCTTTTCATATATCCCATGTTTCCTGCAGTTTTCATCGCAGTTCTCAATGAGAAGAAAAGTAATGGATCAATTCTTCCGGGATGGTTTCTCCACAGAACTCTGAATCTTTTTTCACACCTCGCTCAGATGTAATGCGCCTTTCAGGTACTCTGCGATCTCTTTTATTACTTCTTCCTCATAAGCAGGCTTAAGGCCAAGGCTTTCCAGGGAGTTTGCATAGTCCATGCTTCCGCCTATCTCTCCCAGCTTTTTGAAGAGCTCTGCGCCTCTAACCTTGTCCTTCTTAAACTCAGCTGCGAGATAGCATGCAGATAAGTCGCACAGAGAATAAGTGATCAGATAACGAGGGAATGAGAATACATTTGAGTTCATGCACATTACGCATCCCTGCTCTCTGAGTTCAGGATTTATATACTCTATCCCGGGATTGTAAATGTCCGATAACTCATTGAATTTGTCGTTCCACTCCCGGATATCAGCATAGGGATGCGTATAAACAAAGGTCTCAAACTCATAAAACATGCAATAGTTACCAATTTCGTTTAATACTTCGGTTATATGCCCCTGAATATATTTCCCGGCGTCATCACCAAAGAAAAGATCTGCATATTCATATGATATCTGTTCCATGGTCTTGGAGGGCACTTCTGAAAGATCCTGAACCTGGCTGTACAATTCCATAAGATCAAATCTGTTCATGGAAAGCTGCTGCTGGATTGCGTGTCCGTTCTCATGAAGGAATGTAGCGACACTGTCTGCGTCATTCAGGAAGTTTCCAAAGATATATGAAATTCTCGGATCGTAGATCTCAGCAGCAAAGCCCAATCCGGTCACTTTTGTGTCAGACAATTCTATGTTGAAATAATCGTTCTCGTTCATGCGACGATACATTTCACCGAATTCCGGGCTTATATCATCAAACATTTTCTGGGCCTGCTTACGGACAAACTTAGCATCGCCCAGAGGCTTTGCATTTCCATCCGGAAAGTATATTCCGTTGTCATCTGATGTCAATTTCTCAAGCCCCAGTCTTTTACGGATTTCATCATTGTTCCCGGCTGTAAGAGGTGTGATGTATTTCTTCACATTCTCGCAAAACTGCGTAAGCTCTTTTTCACCATAAGAAAACCTCTTCATGCGAATATTTACATAATCAAGGTAGTTATCAAATCCGTTAGCCTTGGCGAGCTTATCGCGGGCAATTACAGCTCTTTTGAGATACTCGCCGATCTTTTTTGCATTGTCCGCATAGCCCTTTTTTCTGGCATATCTTGCACGCCTGCGAACATCCGGATCGTCAGAATTGGCAAGGATCCCCAGGCGCGTTTCAGATATCTTTTCCCCATCATAATCAAACAACATCTCAGAGACAAACTTATGGCACTGGGCAAGGGCGTTTTGCTCCTCTTTCACAAACTCCTCCCCGGCAGTATGGAGAGCAGCCTTCTTCATCTCAGCTTCCAGCAAAAATGGACCATACATCTTTTCAAAGGTCGTCTTATAAGAACTGTTTGCAATTGCCTCAAACAGTGGTGAGCTGTCAAAGCTTTCGCTCTGCGGCGCACAGTACATGAATTCCTCGGAAAAAGACTCATTGGTTCCATCAAGGTAATATCTGATGAGCGCCAGCCCCGCCATGGTCTCAGCATGCTCTCTTTCCTTGTTGAACTCCCTGATAGCCTGCGTGATTTCTTTTTCATCAGAAGAATTGTTTACAACATTGATTGTTTCCCGCAACCTCACCTTGAGTTTGTCATAGTCAGGCCTTTCATACTTAATATCCCCAAATTTAATCATACATTCCTCCAGCCCCATCTTATTATGATGTTTTTTGTTTCCCCTCTTCAGATTCCTTAATTATATGCAAAAAAATACTCTGACGCTATATACCGCGTCAGAGTAAACTAACATTTTTGAGCCTTATCTCTTTTTGTATAAAACGAGTTCCGGATTTGCGCCCTCTGCCTCATAGGTGCATACCAGGATGAAATCCATATTTGCAAGGACTCCGAAGCATCTGTCTCCGCCAAACTCAGACTCAAGCTGGTTACCAAGATAGGTAACATTGTCGTCCAGAAGTTTCACCCTTGCTCCGCTTGGGAGAGGATATTCAAGATTGACATCGCTTCCAACAAGAGCGTTCAGCTTTTCTACTTTGGGCAGACCTTCAATGTGAAGATCATTTATCTCTTCTATAAGCTGCTTTTTGAAAGCTTCAAACTGCCCATCATCACTAAGTTCCTCATATCTTTTCCAGTAATCCAATTTAGGAAGCTCAATCTTGAGATATTCACGCGCCTGGTCCTCAGTGAAGTTCTCATTAACCATGTTTGGCACACACACTTCAATAAGACTATCCAAATCACTATAGGTGTATGTTCCGTCAGCATAGCACCATTTACAGTAATCCTCATTAAGAGAGCCATCTTTGTTTCTGCCAATGATTGCATCTTCCAGAGGCATCCCACAGCACTGACATATCAGTTTGCGCGGCGAACCAAGTAATGTATTGATTGAAACATTATAAAGGTTAGAGAGCAGTTTTAATGTCTCAGTGTTTGGAACCGTATCTCCATTCTCCCAGCGCGATACAGCCTGTCTGGTCACAAAGACCTTTTCAGCCAGATCATCCTGAGACAAATTGTTCTTAGTTCTAAGCTCAAGTAAAACGTCTTTTGTATTCATGTGAATCCCTCCTCTACTTTCATTCTAATACGGAGGCACACATAATACACGCAACTGATTGTTGCGTAGGGCCAGCGCGTTCTATTTCTTCTTATACCCACAATCGCAGTAGGCCCCCCCAGATGCAAGGGTATACTGTCTCACAAATGTAGTCGCTCCGCCCATTTCGCTCATGGTATAGTCCAGATGGCACATGGCAGGAACATACTCGTAAATACCAAGCTCCTTCATCAGTGTGCAGATCCCGCATTTAGTGAATCTTGCTTCATAACCGGAGCCATCACCATAGTCCCGGTATTCCATGTTCCATGAATAGGGATTCCTGTCTGCTGCCTTAAGTGCGGCCGTTTTCTTCATGCGAGTAATATCTGCATCGCTGAACTTCTTTTTTCCTGCTTGTCTGCAAAACCACTTTGTGGCAGGTGTTGTCATGGCCTTAGCGTAGTAATCAGTAAGTGCCTCCAGAGAAGGCTTATTATTCATGCTAAGAATTACTGATGAAAACATAGCGCAGTTCACTATGTTGGTCTTAAACATGTCCCCCTTTTCAAACTCCGGGAGTTTTCCGATGATTTTCCTGTACATGGTTTTTGCTGATCTCATGACTTCATCAGCTTCCGGATTTGAGAGTCCCAGCACGCTTACCAGCTTATTTCGAAAGCTCTTTTTGTATATAAGCCACATCCCCAGTGGCATTCCGGTATAATTCATAATCCGTACTCCATTCTATTATTATAATCCATGATACTACTTTTTGTTAGTTTTTGCTAACTCCTCCACAAACAAAGGACGCTCTTATTATCGAGCGCCCTCCTGACTGTAGACAATATTATGATCAATATCCGCCGTAATGATGTGATTAAAATGATGGACACAATGGTCGTCAGGCCTTTTCAAAATCCGGTTTCCAACCGGCGAACTGGATAAGTTGCGCATCAGTGCGATGGTAGTATCTCTCGTTCTTATCAAGTTCTGCGATCTTCGCCATCTCTTCGTCCGTCAGCTTGAAATCAAGGATGTTGAGATTATCTTTGATGTGGTCTACATTCTTGCTGCCGGGGATTACCACAAAACCCATCTGTGTATGCCAGCGAAGGATGATCTGCGCTGAAGACTTTCCGTACTTTTTTGCAAGCTCGGCAAATACCGGCTCATTTATGAGGCTCTTGTCACCATGGCCCAAAGGATACCAGCTCATGAGCTTGATATCATACTTATCAAGAGTCTTTCTCAGTTCTTTCTGGGTAAAATATGGATGAGCCTCTACCTGGATGAACTGAGGCGCAATCTCCCACTTAGTCTCCAGTTCTTCGATATACTTTCCTTCAAAATTGGAAATGCCAATGCTCTTTGCCTTGCCTTCCTTATAGGCCTTCTCAAGGAGTCTGTATCCTGCAAGCCAGTTTCCTGCAGGCTGATGTATATAAAGGAGATCCACGTAGTCCACGCCCAGACGTTCCAAAGTCTCATCCACCGCATCAGGATTCTCATATTCACTTGGCCAGAGTTTTGTAGAAAGATTTCTTCCCTCTTTACTCCGCTGTCTCTCATCCCTCTGCCCACAGCACGCTCATTAACATAAGCATTTGCCGTATCTATTAGACGGTAACCCATCTTAAGTGCTTCTCTGACACTGTTCTCTGCATCTGCAGGAGAAAGCATAAATGTTCCGATTCCCACTACCGGGCATTCCAGTTTATTGTTTAAGATTACATTTTCCATTGTATATTCCTCCTTTTCATGATTCATCGCTGTCACCGTCCTTATTTTTAAATCAGTCCGTTTGCTGCAAACCACTTCTTTACTGCTTCTTTGGAAGCCTCAGCCCTGGATCCCGTGATGGCAAGTCCGCTCTTAACCGTAGCTCCTTTAGCAGATTTCTTTATATCGCTTTCGCTGGATCCCATTCCGCTTCCCTCGTTGGTGCAAAGAGGAAGGATGGTCTTTCCGGTGAAATCATATCTTTCCAGGAAAGTTGCAACTGCCATTGGGAAAGTTCCCCAGTAGTTCGGATAGCCAAGGACGATGGTGTCATACTCATCGATGCTGTCCGGGTAATTTACCAGCTCCGGTCTTGCATTTTCCTGTTTGTCCTTCTTGGCCTCATCTATGCAGGTCATGTATATCGGTGAGTAGGGATCCTTCATCCTGATCTTAAATGTGTCCGCGTCGATCAGCTCCTTCATGATTCCTGCAACGATCTCTGTATTTCCGACCTTTACGGATCTTATTGCTCCGCCGAAGTAATTCTCATCAGCTCTGGAGAAAAAAGCTATCAATGTTTTTGCCATCGTATTAACCTCCGTTATATGTTTAATTTTTCCCTTTGTTTATTTGCTTCTGTGATTAAAGTATTGCATGGAAATCTTGAAAAATCCAATTCAAATATCCTATAATTGATTTAAATTTTAAATAACTAATCATCAATGGAGTTTATAGCGATGACTACAAAACAAATAGATTACTGCATAGAACTGGCCCGGACCCTCAACTTCAGCCGCGCTGCTGAGAATGCCTTTGTAAGCCAGCCAACTTTTTCATACCAGGTAAAGCTTTTGGAAGATGAAGTTGGTTTCAAGATATTTGAGAGAAATGGGAAAGGCGCTGCCCTGACTCCTGCCGGGGCTCAGTTTGTTACTTATCTTGCAGGTATGCGCGAGGAGATGAAAAGAGCTATTGAGCAGGGTCAGAATTTCGGCGCCAGATACTCTGACAACATCTCCATATCCATGATGGTCCGTCAGGCTATTTACTTCCTTCCTGAGGCTATCCGTATATTTGAAAAGAAGCAACCCGGTGTCCAAGTTACTCCTATGTTTCAGTACGATAATGGTGTTGAAAGCTTTTTGAAGGACGAGTCCGATATCCTGTTTGCGCTGATCGAGCAGACCAAACATATCCCCGGGATCAATGTCCACAAGCTCTTTGACTCCGGAATCTACCTTATAGTTGACAGGAACGATCCGCTGGCGCAAAAGAACCTGATCACCGATGAAGATATCTACGGGCGGACTCTAATGGTAGGCGGTGGTTCTCCAAACGCTTTGCGAGCTGTTCAGCAAAAGCTCATCTCCTCAGGCAAGATAGAGTATTTTAACAGCCCCGATCATGACTCTACTCTTGTGAACATCGCATCCGGAAAAGGCATCTGCCTTGCTCCCGGTTTCTTAAACGACCACAGCGGCCAGTTTGCCTGGATTCCCTATGACTGCGAGGAATGTTTCCACTGCGTCCTCTGCACCCACAAGACAGATAACCGTAAAAGCCTTGCTGAATTCGTCAAAACGCTTCAAAAGCTTTACAAAGATGCTGTCGCTTTCCCGCTGTAATATCCGACGAATCCTTGCCGGATTACAAGATTTTTTTCCTGGCCAGAAGTATCCTGTCACCTATATCCAACGCATTTTCAAACCCCATTGATGACAGTTCCTTTACCGATTCATGGATGGAATTCTCGAACCTATTTAAGATATCTTCATAGACATTCATGGCAACTTTTTCTCCAAGCCCGGCTTCTGAAGCCATTAGCTTGAAATCGACCCTGCCTATTTCATCCAGGAGTCTTTTACCCCCGATGTTAAAAGACATCTCTCTGGTAGAAGCTTCATAAATAGCTGTGCTTATCATGTCATATGCCGGAGAAAGCCTCTTTTCCCCTAGATCATAGCTATACAGTAATGAAAAGTTCTTGATATGGGCATCTGTATTGCCAAGCACATAATCAAAAACAATTCTGCGCCACAACTTCAGCTGATCCTCCAGCGGATTTCCTGAATGGTTCCTGATGATTCCAAACATTCTTACCACATAGTTTTCATCTTCTTTTTCATATTTATCTGCCGCTGATATTGCAAGTGCCTGGGCAAAATCTTCCTGATGAAGTCTGAACGGGCGCTTCAGTCCGCTGATAATCTCAGACCTTTCATTTATGATTCTGTCATATCTTTTTGTGGCAAAAAGAACTTCAGAGTCAATTCCCTTTCCCATGTTGACTATAAAGCTTTCCGGTATATCAATGCCGCACTTTCCTGCAGCTATCATGGACAGCTGCTCATTGGTCACAATCCCGTCAAGCCGGATGTGACTCTGCTTAACAATATGAGTGCTCGGCGAAGTTCCGCTTGGAAGGTACCATTTACCATTTTCATCATCATAATAAAGGCCAACCTTCCCTGATGCTCCGGTCAATGAAAGGTGCGTCTTAATAACAAGCTCTGATGATTTGGACGCTCCTTCTGCTGCGAGCTGCCTGACCTGTTCAGAAGATATAGCATCATAACCGTTTTTGTCCTCGTCACCGACTTCGCCAATCCTGATAGCTCCCAGGCATTCTTTTCCAAGATAATACAGTATTGATAAATAATCCCTCTCGTCAAAATGCATATTGGCGGCAATAGTTTTTCTCATAAAGCCTTCAGGAAGAAGTCCATCAAAAAACACCTTCGTCCGTTCAGCAGAAAATGGCTCTTTTTGAAGAGGAAGTGAAACTGATATTGCTTTCGGATCATCTTTAGACAGGTACTCTTCGGCATAACTAAACCTTGCATCCACCCAGGATTCACCTTCAATATATCCAACTGCAACCTGTCTGCCCTGTATCTCAAGAATCACATCATATTTTCTCATTTGCTCCCCCTTGCGTTTATCACAATATCCAGTCCGAGCATGTTCGCCAGGTAAATTGCCTTTCCAAGTTCAGCCGTGCTCTTGCCATTCTCCAGATCAGAGATAAAGCTGATGCTGAAGCCTGTAAATTCTGAGATATAACGCTGTGTATAGCCCAGTTCCTTCCTGCGCTTTTTCAAAGCCTCTCCAAACAATTTAGAATCAGTTATGACCATATTATCTCCTCTTAGCCGTACGGCTTATTTGCACTGATCATTACAAAAAATTAGCCGAACGGCTTATTATCTCCAACATTAATATAATATTAGTCGTACGGCTTAGTCAATGAATTCTTTTATCCGCCCCACCACATTCCAACCACCTGTAAAAATAACACCTGATGATAAAACACGCCCTGTCATGCGGTTTTTCTTTCTCTTATCATTAATCATATTGTTTTAGACTTAAGGAGATCCTTACTGATGATAAAGAAAAGATGGCTTATTTTATCGGCTCTGGCAATGGTTGCCGGAATAATGACAGGGTGCGGGAGTAACAAGATGGAGATCAAAGATTATCATACAGATACTTTTGGAGAAAATGTCTACATATTCACACCAAAGGATGATGTTGCCGGAATACAGAATACTCTTGATAACATTTACCAGATGCAGGAGACAGCGCAGTTTGACGACAACAGAGTCGCATTATATTTCATGCCGGGAACCTATGATGTTTCCGCCGATGTGGGCTTTTACACTCAGCTGTCAGGTCTTGGCGCTCTTCCGACGGACACTAGGCTCACTGCTGCCAATACCTATGCCAGGTGGCTGGCGAATCCCATGGGTCTGCACAATGCCACCTGCAACTTCTGGCGCAGCATCGAGAATATGGAAATGCACTCAGATACTGTGTGGGCTGTGTCCCAGGCCACAGGTATGAGAAGGGTTCAGGTTGACGGAAATCTCACCCTTCATGATGACTACGGATGGGCCAGCGGAGGGTTCCTTGCAGACTCAAAGGTTACAGGCCTTGTGGATTCAGGAACTCAGCAGCAGTGGCTTTCAAGAAATAACTGCTACAGCTCCTGGCTTGGCCAGAACTGGAACATCGTCATGCTTGGGGATGAGAAGGAAGGCGTGCCCACTAAGACCTGGCCTGAAGCCTCCTATACTGCCATTGAAGAGACAAAGATCATAAGAGAAAAGCCCTTTCTTGTTTATGACAAAAAAGACGGCTTTGGTATTTACGTTCCCGATTGGAAAAAAGACACTTCCTCCTTTGGCTGGAATAGCGAAACGCCTGAAGGCAAGGTCCTTCCTCTTAAAGATTTTTATGTGGCAAAAGAAAATGTGGACACAGCCGCCACTATTAACCGGGCTCTTTCGGAGGGGAAGAACATTCTTTTCACCCCGGGAATATACAACCTTGATGAAGCGCTTACCGTGAAAAAGTCAGGAACAATCCTTTTGGGAATGGGCCTTGCTACGCTGCGCTCTGCTGCCGGCAATGAATGTGTCGTTACAGAAAATGCCGATGACCTTATTCTGGCAGGGCTACTGTTTGATGCAGGAACTGTCGAATCCAAGAATCTGGTCCGCCTTGGTGCCAAGAAAGACGCTGCCCCTTCTCTTCTTGCCGATGTATATTTCAGAGTCGGTGGCATCCCGTCAGATGGCCCCTGCAAGACAAAGGCCTGCATCACAATAGATCTTGATAATGTCGTTGGCGACAATCTGTGGGTCTGGAGAGCAGACCACGGCGACAACGTGGGTTGGGATCTGAACACTTGCGAAAACGGTATCATCATAAACGGCGCAGGCGTCACAATGTACGCGCTGATGGTTGAGCACTTTAACGGTTATCAGACCATGTGGAATGGAAATGACGGAACCTGTATCATGTACCAGAGTGAGGTTCCTTACGACGTCCCTGACAGAGGACAGTGGATAAATCCCGACGGCAAAAGATTTGGATATGCTTCGTTTAAAGTTGCGGAGGATGTAAGCTCTTTTAGCGCAACAGGGCTTGGAATCTACCTCTACAACAGAGATAATACAATTCCCATGTACTGCGCCATGGAGGTTCCCGATGTGGAGGGAGTGCATGTGCACAATGCGATCACTGCGTATCTGAACGGATACCCCGGCATGAAGTGCGTCATCAATGAAGCCGGTGCCTCGATCTTAAGTCAGGGACAGACAGCAAAGGTGCTGGATTATGAAAATGGCCAGTGGCGATGAGGCTGGTTCAATCGATTATTGGCCTTCCTGTTGTCTATCCTCATCGGTACTATCTGTCACAAAAAGAGCCCGAAACTCACTTTTCCCCGGAACCCAGGCTTTTTCATATATATGGGTAAAGTGGTTTTTGACTGTCTGCTCCGATATTCCAAGCATATAGGCTATTCGTCTGTTTGAAAATCCGGACACCTTTAAAAAACCCAGTTCCAGCTCACGCTTTGTAAAGCCAAAATTCCGGGCAACCTTGAGATACTGTTCTTTTGTAATCTCAGGCCTTATCATTTACCCAACTCCTCAGAACTTCAGGCTGTCGCCAAGTACCGGGACTTTGCTGGCAAAGAAGGAGAATTCTCCGCTGTCCAGCAGATTCCCTTCATCATCGGTGACCCTGATGTCAAACACAAGGATGTGTTTGCCGGTCTTGAGTTTCATGCATTCGCAGTAGATATATTCAGTGTTCACCGCAGGCAGAAGGAAGTTGAGATTCGCTGATACCGTTGTAACGTAGTATCCGCTCATGCTTCCAGTAGCTCCCGCCATGGCGTCCACAAAAGACAGCAAAGCTCCGCCGTGAATACTCCCGTAGGTGTTGTTAAGCCTTGTATCGCACTTGATCCTGGACTTGCTGTAGGTCGGACTCAGCTCCAGAACTTCGAAACCTATGAATTTATTGTACTCATTCGAGTACAGTTCAGAGATCATCTTCTCCCTGATGGCGTTTTCTTTTTCCGTCCTTGCTTTCCTCATTTTTGTCTTTCACCTCAGCCGCTATATTCTATATCCGGGAATCATAGTCCCAATTCCCTGCAAAGGGCATCGTATCTTTTCTGCTCCTTTTCCTTCACAGGCTTCGACGAATCCTTGAAGCAATGATCAAAGACGTCTGCGTCTTTTAAAAGCTCATCCATAGGACCATCCACTGAAGCCTTGTCATCGTGATGGTAGATCGCCGAGCAGATGATGTCGGTTTCCTCGTCAGTTGTCAGCTCAAGCTTACCCAGGATCTTTCTGGCAAGCTCCGCGCCAAGATGGGCGTGGTCATCGTAAGAGCCGGTCTTGTATGCATGCATGTCATGCAGCATTCCTGCCATTGCAGCCAGCTCAGGATCAAGCCCCCTTTTTTTAGCAAGCACCTGCGCCGCCAGCGACACTCCGTAAAGATGCGCTGCTGCGCTGATACGCTTATCCTCATCATCCATCTTGTTTATCTTTTTGTCTACGTATGCACGAAGTTCCTTTAACCTGCTCATAAGCTACCCTCCTGATTAATACTCCTTTTGGCAAATGCCCTCACTAATGATGATACCATTAATTGAAATTTCGTTTTCACAGCACTTATCATATTATCTGGTAAGGTCCCTGACCCATTTATACTTCCGCACCCTTAACATAACCCACGGGATCTTACCCACTTCATCAAGACAGGTGCAGGCGTAAACCGCCAGCGGTGACCAGTGGAATACAAAGGCGCCACACAGTGCCAGAGGAATTGCGATCATCCACATACACACAATAAGGCTGTAGAGATCAAAGATTGTATCTCCTCCGCCATCCAGAACTCCATTGATAGTAACAGTGTTTACACATCTTCCTATCATGTAAAAAGACATGATGACCATCATCCATATAAGATAGTCCCTGGCTTTGTCCGTAAGAAGCACACCGTTCACCACCAGGGGTGTAACAGCCAGGACTATCCCGGTGGAGATAAATCCAATCACAAAGGACAGCTTAGTCAGTTTGATGCCGTATTTTTTTCCAAGCTCAAGCCTTCCGGCACCAAGCTCGTTGCCCACTATAATTCCTGCTGCGCTTCCTATACCGTTACACATGCAGCACACAAGGTCTCTTACCACTGCAGCAACTGAATTGGCAGCTGCAGCATCAACTCCCATGTGTCCCATGATAGCAGTGTAGGATGTGAAGCCGATTCCCCAGCAAAGACCGCCTCCCATAAGGGGCAGGCACTGTCTGAAAAAGTCCTTCACAAGCTCTTTTGACACCTTAAACATCCGTCCAAAGGCGGGTCTGATATAGGTGCTTCTTGCCGAGATCAAAAGACATATCGCCAGCTCTATTACTCTTGCGATAGTAGTTGCAAGAGCTGCTCCCCTGGCTTCCATAGCCGGAATCCCAAAAAGTCCAAAGATAAGAATAGCGTTAAATACAATATTGATAACTACCGCCGCTGAGCTGATGGCAGCTCCGGCCCTTACATTCTCGGTAACCTTCATGATAGTCAGATAGCACTGGGATACTCCTGTGATGAGGTATGACCAGCCGGCTATCCTCAGATATGAGCTTCCGATGCTGATAAGCTGCTTATCTCCTGCAAATATTGACATGAGCGCCCCGGGACACAGCTCGCAGGCCAGAAAGAACAGGATCGATACCATTCCGCAGAAGATCAGCATCAGATCGAAAATATCTTCTAAAGTTCTTTTATCTCCCTTACCCCAATACTGCGCGCCAAGAATAGCCCCTGCTGCCGTTGCTGCAGACAGGAACATGTTCTGCACAAACTGTATCTGGGTGGCCAGTGAAACTGCCGTCATCTGCTCCTGGGCGACACGCCCCAGCATCAGTGCATCACAGGCCGCCACCAGGGCCAGCATCAGGCTCTGGAGAGCTATTGGCAGGGATATCCTTATCAGATTTCTGTAAAAGAGCTTATTGTCATTGGTGGTCATTACTTTCCTCCGGGGCGCCGGCGCTCTAGCGATTCATATTACTTTCCGTCAGGAAAACTTGTGAAGGCCTTCCTCTCAACCTCAGGAAGGCCGTATTTTTCTTTGCATCAGAAAATGCCTTAATCATGAAGGCCATGTTCCTGGCAAGGTTTCTCATGGTCTGCAGACCTTCCAGGTCCTTCTTAACATCTTCAGCCGTAAAGCCATGAACCTGATTCCAGTAGGTACTTGAAGCAACAGGCATTCCGCTTATGGTGAAGTATTTGTTGAGCACATCAAAGGTAGCAGTATTGCCTCCTCTTCTGCAGCTCACAACAGCAGCTCCCACCTTCATCTGCTTAGAGAAGGAGGTACTGTAAAAGAGCCTGTCCATAAATGAAAGTATTGTGCCATTAGGAGATCCGTAATATACAGGACTTCCCACAATCAGTCCGTCGGCCTCCTCAAATTTTGGAGCCACTTCGTTTACAAGGTCATTTACAACACACTTCCCATTCTTTTCACAATATCCGCAGCTTACACATCCCCTGATATCTTTATTGCCAACATGGATGATCTCGGTCTCAATTCCTTCCTCCTCAAAGACCCTGATCATCTCTTTTAATGCTGTAGCTGTACAGCCATCTGCCTTTGGGCTGCCGTTTAACAGTAATACTTTTGACATCTGAAATCTCCTTTCCTCTCATAAAGCCTATATCTCCAAAGGCTTTGAATTTACTTATAATCGTCTACGTCAAACTTTTTGTCCTTGAAGTAGTAGTCACGGTCTGCTTCGGTAATCTCTCTGACAATCCTGCAGGGATTACCTACGGCAATGACATTGTCCGGAAGGTCTTTGGTCACAACACTTCCTGCACCGATGACAACATTGTTCCCGATGGTCACGCCGGGCATGATGCAGGTGTTTCCGCCGATCCAGACGTTGTCCCCGATTGTAATGTCGATACCGTACTCATAGCCTGAATTGCGGGAGTCGGGATGAATCGGATGACCGGCAGTGTATATGGAAACGTTGGGCGCGATCTGGGCATTGGCACCAATCCTGACCTTGCCCACGTCCAGAATAACCAGATTATAATTGGCAAAAAAGTTCTCGCCCACCTCTATGTTATAGCCGTAGTCGCAGTGGAAGGGCGACTCTATGGTCACGTTCTCTCCGGTCTTCCCAAGGATCTCCTTGATCAGCTCATCCTTTTTCGCTTCCTCCCCCGGGTCTAAGTTGTTATACCTGAAAATTTTCTTTTTATTCTCCAGGCGCTCCTTACTAAGGCCGTCCATCCATGCCTTGTAGGGAAGATTTGCCAGCATTCTTTCCTTTTGGTTCATTTTTATCCATTCCTCCTGTTTCTCTTTTTACTTCCAGTGTGATATGTATCCGGTATCAGCTTCCATCGCTGCGCTCCTCATAGGGACAGGGCGATCAGCCAGATGTAGCATATAGTCTTGGGGATCATCATCATTCCCAGCATTGGCTTCCTGCGTGCGCCAAGGACCACCATCATGTAGCAGACAAAGCTAACAGTAACAAGCGCAGCCTTCAGCCAGTCTCCGTACATGGCGATCAGGCAAACCACAGTGATGATGCCCATGATGACAAAGGGGATATTCCTGTAAAGTCCCCAGTTTGTCTCCTTATCCCGGACAAACCAGCGGTTCTGGGGAAACATGCAAAGCGCGATCCTTATAACCGCCAGGATGGCCAGTGCCCAAAAGACATTTGGATTATCCGGCATCATCGCATCCTGATCAATTCTGTCGCGGAGCGCAGCCATGGCCAGATAGAAGAACAGATAAAAAACCGTCATCGTTATGGAAGAAATCAGATTCCCAAGCCCCAGCCAGAAATCTCTCTTCCGCTGTCTCTCACGGTCAGCTGTCTCACCTTTAAAGTTAATGATTATCCTGGGGATCAGATGGAAAGCATCTCCGCCGCCCAAGAGAAGTGTCATGGCAGCGCATAATTTATAGAGTAGCTCCCCTGTAGCCCCTGCCCGGGACAAGAAGATGATCCCTGCAATCAGCACAAAAACCAGATATCCGATGCAGAAAACATTCTCGCCGATCCTCATTCCAAAAGGTTTTTCTTTTACCTGTTTAACCATAATCTCACCTCACTTTATTGTATCCGGGAGCCTCTGAAAATTTCAATGAATAAATAGATAAGTAGCATAACTCCAACTACCAGTATAGCGTAGCCCGCCAGGTATCCGGGATTCCCCATGAAGGAGGAAAGCCAGGACAAAGGGCTGTCAGGCACCGGCCAGTCAGCAAAGATAAGCGCTGCAATGGATGCCGGCATGATCAGGACAAAAGAAATCTCTCCGAAATAATCTTTACTCCATTTCCATGGAAGGTATTGCCTCAAGAGAAACACAAAGATCCCTATGCTGCACACGTGCAGGGGAAGATATCCAATCCCAAAGCGCCCCACATGTACAAGAAAAAGATCCTTAAAAACTTCCATTCCCACCATGAACAGGGGGATGAATTTAAGGACCTTTTTCTGAACAGTCTCACTCTTTCGGGAAACAACCAGTGCTGCAACCAGGACACAAGCCATAGTCAGGGCAACACTAACAAGATGGGTTGTCCCAAACAAGGGATAGCCCATCCCTGACGGTATGTCGTCTTGTTGTTTCCAGAAATATTCCATGAATAAATGATATTACTTTTTGAACAGACTTCCGGCCAGATTCTTAAGGTCGCCAAGATCAAGCTTGCCATCAGCAACTGCAGCCTGAACCTTCTTGATGTCATCCTCAGAAACATCGATGTTGGCCTTCTTAAGAAGCTCCACTCCCTGCTTGGGATCAGCCTTGGCGATCTGCGCCATAAGTTCTTTGTTTCCGCTGATCTGTTTGATGATTTCAGTAATGTCTCCCATATTGTGCCTCCTCCAACAATAATTACTTTTGCAACAAATTTATTATACTACTATTTCTCTCTTTGTTTCCTCAAATATCAGGTAATTATGCACTTTAAGCCATGTTCTTCCAGCTGAATGTCAAGCTCGATCATGTCGTAAATCTCATGCTCAATGAAGTATGAAAAGATTACATCTGTCTTGTCCGCCGGAGACAGGGCGTATCCGGCCCTCATCAAAAGGTCCTTGGTCTCATCCATATTGAGCTTGGCGCCGATGCACAGGCACATGGCTGTCAGCTTGTTTGGATGATGGTCCGGATTGTTCTTGATCTTGGAAAAGACCTTTTTGTCCACGATAGCTCTCTTGTGGACCTCAGCATTTGTCATGCCTTTGCTCTGTATCAGGAACATAAGATACTCAGAAAAAGAATCCGACATATGCTTCATGCGCTCGTCGAGCTTGGCTCCAAGGTTCTCGATGCTGTCGTCATAAGAAGTTGCGCAGAACTCGCGGCTCTCTTCAACCTCTTTCTTGTGGGATGGCACGGATCCAGCCTTGTTGGCAAACAGACGTCTGCTGAGGCTCTCCCTCTCCACAGAACAAGCATCATATCCCGCATCCGTTATATGAACTGACCCAAAGCGAGGGTCTCCATACTCCTCCTTACGCTTCTCATCAACATAATTATGGTCAATGTAGGCTTCCAGGTCCGGGAAGATGCGCTCTCCCAGCTGAGTCGCCCTGGTCCCAAACACAACCAGATAGACCATCATGTCATTGTGCATAAGAAAAGCATTGATCTCATCAACAGCAATTCTCATGCCTTCTTCCTGAGGATAGCCAAAACTTCCGGTTGAGATAAGCGGAAAAGCAATGGACCTTATCCCATTCTCCCTGGCAATTCTCAGGCTGTTCCTGTAGCAGTTTCTTAGCTTTTCTTCCTCACCGCTGTTGCCATCGATAAAAACCGGGCTAACAGCATGGATTATGTACCCGGCAGGCAGATCAAAACCCTGAGTAATGGCAGCTTCTCCCTCAGCCATCTCTCCGATCTCTTTCCTTGCTGCAATAAGCTTATCGGCTCCTGCAGCCTTATGGATTGCCTTGTCACATCCTGCTCCGACCTGCTCAAAAGTCGATGCAGGATATCTGCTGGCTGTATTAACTATGGCATCACATTCCATCCTGGTTATGTCGTTACGAACAATCTTAAATGGCATATTCCTACCTCATCATGGGTTGCATCAGAAAATCAAATAAATCTATAACCATAACTCCCTTCTCATCATAAGAGGGTTTTAATCCTGTTTTTGCAACAACAATCTTTTTAAAGGAATCATCAATATAATAAAGGCTCTTCTTTTCCTGCAACTGTTTATCGGCATCGTCCATCGAAAGTGCTGATTGAATATAATATTTCATATCTCCTTTAGATGCTATGAAATCTACTTCTAGTGCTTTCTGTGCATAAATAGACTTTCCATTGATATCTATTCTGTCGGTCTTCTCGCTGACGTTTACTTCCCCAACATCAATATTAAAACCTCTGTATCTAAGCTCGTTATATATGATGTTTTCCATAATATGAGTCTCTTCAATCTGTCGAAAGTTCAGTCTGGCATTCCTTACCCCTATATCTTCAAAATATAACTTAAAAGGAGCCCCGATATACTTTCTGCCTTTTATATTGTATTTGCTGGCCTTGGATATAACGAATGCATCCTCAAAATAACTTATAAAATTAGCAATCGTGTCATCAGTAATATCTTTTCCCATTACGCTTTTAAAAGTGTTTGTGAGTTTACTTACGTTTACAGGTGAACCAATCGTAGAAGCTATGATATTAAATGTGTCAGCCAGTTCAGTTTTCTTTCTTATTCTATTATGGGCTATTATAT
>DFGW01000039.1 GCA_002372465.1 Butyrivibrio sp. UBA3740 | reverse complement strand
ATGTCTGTTCTCGATGGTCTTCTCAAGGTTAGCCTTAACCTTATTCTCGTATCCGGAATATGTATGAACAACATACCAGTGTATGTTCTCATTCTCGCCGGCACCTTCTGCTACAGTCTCCTGTGCAGGAACCTCAGCATCTGATAATACCTCATCAGATACAACTTCGGCAGAATTCTCAGCGGCCTGCTCGAGATTCATTTCCATTTCTTCTGACATATTATCTCCTTTTATTAGAAAATGGATGTGAGTTTATTCATTCCAAATCCAAAAGCATAGTCCAGTACAGCGATCAGAATACAGCAAATGACAGAAGCAACAACTACAGCTGTTGTCTGCTTGATAATGTCATCCTTAGTGGGCCATATGATCTTACCGAACTCAGCCTTTACACCAGTAAAGAAACTCTTGATCTTTTCCATGTCTGTTCTCCCTCTGATTAAGGATGAAAATTACTTTGTTTCCTTATGTAAAGTATGCTTCTTGCAGAAAGGGCAGTACTTCTTCATCTCAACACGATCAGGATGTGTCTTCTTATCCTTTGTTGTGTCGTAGTTACGGTTCTTGCAATCTGTGCATGCTAATGTAATTCTTGTACGCATTATTCCACCTCCGCGCGTTTTTATATTTACAAATTACTCATTTTTGCGCATAAAAAAAAGACGTAAATCTCATGTCGCTTGTCTAATATATCATAGACGATTAGCCGCGTCAACATATTTTTTATCTTATCATCCACTTATTTATAGACAATCTCCCGCTGCACAAAAAAGCTTAGAAGAAACAGCACTGTATCAACCGGAAGTTTGACAACAAACTCAGGCACCTTGGGCATGATCCCGTGGAAGAAACTCACCATCCCGCCGGAAAGAAGCATGATGCATAAAGCAAGAATGATGTACTTGACCGCAGCACTTTTCTTGCTCCCTTTTCCTTTAAACACAACCTTATAATTAATAGTGAAGTTATAAGCAGCAGAAATCACCCTGGCAAGGATAGTCGCCAGCATGATATAGCCGATCACAGGATTGGTATTTCTAAGCAGTGAACAGAAAAGGCCAAAGAGCACAATGTCCACAATGCTGGAAGAAAGCGACGAGAACAGGAACTTAAAAAATATAGCATAGATCCTGATGGAGTCCCTGACGGGATTAAAGTGACTTGACCTGTTCTCCTCCAGATAAATGGTCTTAATGGGAACCTCCTTGATCTTTATCCCCAGCTCTTTTGCATCCATGAGCATGTTCATCTCGAATTCAAACCTCTCGCCCTTTTCTGTCAAAAGAACTTTCATAAACTCCGAAGATATTCCCCGGAGCCCCGTCTGGGTGTCTCTGATGGAAAGCCCTGTCAGAAACTTCATGACAACGCTGGTAACCTTGTTTCCAAAGACCGATCTTGCCGGAATCCCGGAGCCGTCAAAATTCCTCACCCCAAGAACCAGAGCTCTTTCATCCTCCAAAAGAGCATCCATGCACCTTCTGATATCATCTGTGCTGTGCTGCCCGTCTGAATCCGCCGTGATAACACCAACCATATCAGGGTACTCATTGAGGCAGAAATTAAAGGCAGTCTTAAGCGCCCTTCCCTTTCCCATGTTCACAGCGTGGGCCAGAACCACAGCGCCCTTTTCCTTCACAGCCGCGAAGAGACCTTCGTACTCGCTTCCCGATCCGTCGTCCACCACGATAACAGGGCAAAGGTCTGCCTCTGCCAGCTCATCCATCATAACTATTAACTTCTCATCCGGCTCATATGCCGGTATAACAACCGGTATGGTTCTGCTCATCAGTCTAAATTTCCTTCTGTTTTATAGACTCTTCCGGGCTCGAACTCCTCTCCCGAAATGACCTGCGAGAACAGCTCCCGGGAAATACCCTCGTTGTCCTCTATATATATGTAAGAAGCGTGACTTTCTTTTATCTTCTGTCTGATTGAATCAGGCGTGTCTGATTCAACAAGAAATTCATCATAAACCAGCGCCACAGGAGCTGCACTCTTGCTGATATAAGCATTGTGCACCCAGTAATAGCTGTGGCCGTCCCTGAGCACCAACACACGCTTCCCCCAGTAGCTCCTGTCATCAACAGCCTTAAGGAGCCTGCGCCCATCATCACCCACCATGTCATCGAAGTAGGCCTGATCCTGAGTAAGGGAGCTTCTGTAACCTCCCAAGTATTTCCACACACCGGCATAATCCGCCGTTGCGAATATCAGCAAAAGAGCTATCGCAAGCGCCACAGTAAACTGCCTCTTGCCCTTTGCTCTTAGCCTGTTGAAAAGAATCCCCATCAGCAGGTAAGTACTTCCCAGCACAAAAGGCGCACAGTATCTTGAGATTGAGATTGCCATGGCATAGGCATCCAGGTATTGCTCCTCAGTCCTGAAAATTGATATATGCGCAAAGAACACTATAGCATAAGTAAGGACACCTGTCCCCAATGTGAAAAGAGCTATTTTCTTCGTCTCGCTCTTTCCCAGGATATTTTTGTAATACAAAAGAGCTATCACAGCAAATATCAGCATAACCGCGACTCCCGTCGAAGGGTCAAGGGTGAAGTTGTTGTCTGAATGCATGGGCTGCTTCCAGAACCCTTCAAGGAAATACCCCATCTTGTCCAGTGTATTATCAGGGGCCGTGTAGCTTCCAGCAGTAGCCATCCTTATGCTCTCGCCGGTCAGCTTGGCTACTCTCCTGTTAAGAAGACAGAACAAAAGCCAGCTCCCAAGGGCACCTGCGCCCCCGAGGACTGAGAGCCAGATATATTTCTCCCTCTTTGCAATTACCATATAGAAGATAAGCGCAAACAGCCCCCACTCAAATGCCACATTCTTGGTAAGCAGAAGAACCGCCACAAAAAGCCCTATTCTCACGTAATAAAAGATCTTTCCATGGGCACTCCTGTCAAAGATGGCAAGAAGCAGAGCGCCGTAAACAATGGCCATGGTTATATCCGAAGGAGTTCCGTAATAGATGATCCCGTTGAACACTCCCGGCAAAAGCATCACTGCCACAAAGGAAAAAGCCAGGGCAGGAATCTTAAGATAAGCCTTAAGGTCCGATTCCTTAATCGCGCTGCTGATCCTTGCAAGCAGCGGCAAAAGAAATACTCCGTTAAGCCAGAAGTACCCAAGGAACTGAAGGCCCTCCCTGTACTGTCCGGGACTTATCTGCAAGAACAGCCATTTTGCCAAAGAGGTGACAGGCGGATAATCCCCAAACTCAGGAGATGCATTTCCGTATTTCCCCGGAAAGCCGTTTATGAAAAAGAGCTGTCTGGCATCCGCTGCCCAGAAATTTATATCGTCCCACCAGGTAAAAATACGATCAGCTGTAGCAAAGCCCACAGCAGTTACCGTAATCACAAACAGGATAACCACCGGATCTGCCAGCTCTTTAAATAGCGATGAAAGTTCTTTTCCCGCGGATGAGCCCTTCCTTGCACCCAGGACAGTCCTGACAAGAATAAAAGCCAAAACCGCCACAGCCACAAAGCCTGTAAGCTTAAGGCCTCTAAAAAAGGCAAGGACATACATGATCATAAGAAGGCCCGCTCCGGAAAGGGCAAGACAATCAAGAATATTCTTTTTATATACACGGGCAAGCCTTGCAGAAATCACAAGGAATGCCGCCATTATCACATAAAACACTTCGCTTCACCTCAATAACACTATCATAATAGAACTTAAAAATACCTGCAACAAATCTTAAATAAGTATAAAAATGTATTAAATATGGCATTTCATGATTGACATTTGCTAACTATTTAGTATTATGTAAGTAACTAAACGTGGCTAGTTATGCCCTCGTGCGACTGATACCAAAGGATTGGTAGAGAGAAGGAGCTTCGTACGTATATCAAGGAAGAAAGGAGGGGCATTATGGCAGGCATTTCT
>DFGW01000084.1 GCA_002372465.1 Butyrivibrio sp. UBA3740 | reverse complement strand
GCCAGCGCATGATCAGCTGCTCAAACGCATCGATGTTCCCGGCCTTCAGCCAAGCAACAAGCTCCCGATCTTCCGACATCCCTTTCACCTGCCTTCTTCACAGGACAATACGATCAAAATCATGGAATGTTACAACAATCGGGAATTTTTTTCATCCGGTATTTTCCAGGCATGCCGATTGTCATAACCGTGACGTCAGATGCAATGTTCCTGCTGTGCTGTATCCACGATGGATCCGCCGGAAACCACCCGGGCAGAGAGACTCCTTCAATATGAATTCATGAGAGGGCTGCCGGAAAAACACCCCTGAAATGAATGGAGCCGGAACCTTTCGGTTCCGGCTCCATCCAATGAGTCTCTATACACATTACCCGGTCATACTCTGTTCGGGTACCAGGCCAGCATGCGCTCACCGAGAAGCTTCCCGATCGCTTCCACGAAGAAGAAGTCCGCATACTGCATCTGTATATGCCGTCCCTGGAGCTCATGGTACGCGCTGGTGCACCTGGTGAAGATGGCCGGTGTATCCTCGCTCCAGTCGGCACAGCCGGCTTCCTGAGCCTTCAGGATCCGGATCGCCGCATCAAAGTAGGGATCCGCATCGCTCTCAGGCACAGTCCGGCTCAGTTCAAGAAGCCCGGAAGCGGCAATATTGCCCGCGGCATTGTCCAGGACCACAGGCTCCTCAGGCTGCCTGAAGTCGCACCGCGGGAGTCCGTCCGGACACTGGCTGATGAAATAATCTGCCACGCGTCTCGCCGTATCCAGATACTCATTTTTTCCTGTATGCAGATAGCTGAGTGTAAACCCGTACAGCGCCCAGGCCTGTCCGCGGCTCCAGCTGGACCCGCTTTCATAGCCCTGGCCACCGGGATTAGAGAGGAACTCACCCGTACACGCATCAAAGATCACGATATGGTTGCAGCTGCCGTCGGGCCGGACAAAAGCCTTCATGGTGGTATCTGCATGGTGCATGGCGATCAGGGAGAAGCGCGGATCCCCGGTCACCTCGGTTGCCCAGTAGAGCACCGGCAGATTCATCATGCATTCAATAATGGCCCAGCCTTCCCTGCCCTCGCCGTTCCAGGCACGGATGAAGCCACACGGATTATACCGTCCGGCCAGAGTCTGTGCCGCGAACAGTGTACGGTCAAAGCTGTCCTGATTCTTTTCCAGCGCATAGCGGACTCCGGACTGGATCAGCCACATGAATCCGACGTCATGGCTCAGGTTCTTGAAATCGCGCAGGGCATCATCCAGCATACTTTCAGCGCGGACGGCTTCATCCCGGTACAGACTCTTCCCGTTCTGCAGGAGCATCTGCCTCATGGTTGCCGGCCAGAAGCCATTGGTCCACCAGCCGATCCGGTTCTCCTTCCACTGTCCGTTCTCGGTTGAATACGGGATGTAGGAGACCTCATTCGCCTTTTTGACAGCAAAGCGCATTTTGGCATCCAGTTTTCCCGCCATGGTTTCCGCCCAGGCCTTCAGGCCCGGTTCCTGTGCAACCTTCTCCATGATGTCCAGACTCATTGTTTCCATCCTCTCCTTCTGTGCGCATAGGTGTTCCTGGAACATGTATACCGACCGGTTATCCCTTGACGGCACCGATCATGACGCCCTTCACAAAGTACTTCTGAAGGAACGGATAGATGCAAAGGATCGGTATCGTAGAGAACATTACGATAGCAGCCTTAAGCGACTCTGCAAGACCGGGTGATGAGAAACCCTCCTGGGTAGCAACTTCAACTGAGTTGATGTTGTTGATGATGTTGTACAAAAGAAGCTGCAGCGGATAGAACTTCTCTTCCTTCATATACATCAACGCATCTGAGTAACCATTCCATCTTCCAACCGCATAGAACAGTGCCAGGGTCGCCATAACAGGCTTTGAAAGAGGAACGTATATCTTGTAAAGGATCTGGAAGAATGTTGCTCCGTCAATCTCTGCTGATTCCCTAAGACTCTCAGGTATTCCGTAAAAGAAACTTCTCATGATGATCATGTTGTAAACACTCATCACACCGGGAATAATAAGAACCAGCGGATTACTTAAAAGTCCAAGCTTTTGCATAAGCAGGTAGTTCGGGATAGTTCCTGCATTGAAGAACATTGTTATGGTAATAAAGATATTGATTGCCTTTCTGCCTTTGAGTTTCTCAAATATAAGAGGGAAAGCACAAAGGGTTGTCATTGTAAGTGACAGCAATGTGCAAATAACTGTCAGAGCAACTGTCCACACAAAAGCTCTTGTATATTTAGGGTCTTTCAGAACTGTTCCGTATGCATCGAAGTTAAAGCCTTTGGGAATGATATATACTTCATTCCTGATCAGATATTCTGTTCCGCTCAAAGACTTCGCAAGAAGATTGAGCATAGGGATTATACAGATCGCGCTTACTATGAGACACAGGAAGACGAATATGTAATCCCATATTTTGTCTGCAGTAGATTTTACTTTCATCTCTTTCTCCTCCTTTACCAGATTCCTCTCTCACCAAGTCTTCGTGAGAGCCAGTTTGCAAGAAGCAGGAAGATAACACCTACAACAGACTGGAAAAGTCCTACAGCAGTTGTAAGGGAGAACTGCAGTCCCTTAATACCTACTCTGTAAACATATGTTGCAATAACGTCAGCTACACGCATTACCAGGTTGTTCTGGAAAGCGAAAGGTCTGTCAAATCCACCGCCAAGGATATTACCAAGGCTCATGATAAGAAGAACCACGATTGTAGGCTTGATGCCGGGAAGGGTGATGTGCCATATCTTTCTGAATCTTCCGGCGCCGTCTACAGCTGCTGCCTCATAAAGTTCAGGGTTGATACCTGCAATAGCAGCCAGGTAGATGATAGAGCCCCATCCAAAGTTCTGCCAGATTCCAAATCCGATATAGCTTCTGATCCAGTGAGCTTCATCATTGAGGAAAGGAATTGCTTCTCCACCAAACTTCTGGATGATCATGTTTACAAGTCCTGCATTAGGTGCAAGGAGCTGAAGTGCCAAGCTGTAGATGATGACCCATGAAAGGAAGTGAGGCATATAGGCAATGGTCTGAACAACCTTCTTATACCTTACAAAGCAGAGCTCATTAAGGATCAGCGCAAACAGCACAGGTGCCGGGAAGCCGAATATCAGGTCAAGAATATTCAGTACCAGTGTGTTCTTAAGGGCATACTTGAAATCGTTGTTGCTGAATGCCTTGATAAAGAACTCGAATCCGTGATTCTGGGCCCATGGCATTTCCCATACGCTCTGAACAATGCTGTATTTCTTGAAGGCTATCTGTACATAAACCATCGGGAAATACTTGAAAATTAAAAGATACAGAAGTGGCAGAAAAAGCATTACATACAGCTGCCAGTATTTCTTCATGTATACGCTGAATTTGACTTTTGATTTAGTCTCAGCAGGTTTACTCATTTTTCTCCTCCTCATTATGGATATAGCTCTCCTTAGGTCCCAGATAGGACTTGGGAAGTTCTATTCCTTTTCTTACTATCAATACTCTCTCCAAAACAATTCCCGGGCTCATGCCGACAAACGTCAGGTTATTTTCCCCTTTGACACATCTGACTGTGTCTGTAACCTTCTTGACACTGGCCTTAGCTTCCTCCTGCCACTGTTTGCTGAAGAAAAACTGTTCATCGGGTTTTTGCACTGTATTGATGATCTTTATCCTGCCACCGTTCATGGCATATCCTAAAAACTGCCCCCCGGTAAAGGTAACCGGTGTTGTGGGTGCCAGTTCAAAGGTGATCTCATACTCCGCATCCTCTAAAGCAAGGAATCTGTAGCTTACACTTGGGCGCCTCTTTTCCTCCAGAAAATCCATGGTGGAAGGAAATACCTTTATGGCGCTTCCACTTCTTCCATAGGGCGAAAGAACTTTGAATGCCCCTTTTGATGTGTCCTTTTTATCTGCGAAGTGCTCAGCCTCCATACAGATGTAGCCGTCGCTCTCAATAAATAACCCTTCAGGAGTTTCAAATGGCGCTGCCTCAACTGTCACATGGGCTCTTCCGATGCCTACACTCTCCACATCAAATGTACCTGTGACCTTCTCAGATAAAAGAACTTTGTTCACCTTGAGGGTAATCCGCTCTCTCTTTTTGACTTCGCCTTCAGTCCTTGAAAACCCAAGCCAGCCACAGTCTGAATGTATCCTGTATTTAAAAGGCTTTTCGCTTCCGCTTATCAGGTCGAACTCTATGCTGTCCACATCAGGTCTTAGCATGTCACTCCAGGTCTGCGGTCTGTCGCACCACTCAAGGCCTGTCATATAATGCTCATCGTCTTTTCTGGAAACCAGCATCCTCGGGGAGTTGGCCCCGTAGACCAGATACCTTAAAGGATACCTGTTGTCCTCTTCGTTCCAGTTGACAAATCCCACATGCTCCGACTTTCCAAAGCCTTTGTAGAAGCCTCCGTCCACCTCTTCATACTCATCAATAAGGCGAGCGTCCTCCTTGACGCAAATGTCAATCTCGTCTGCAATGTCGTTGGCTTCTATCCTGTTCTGCTTGGCGTACAGCTCATTTCGCCCCGCCAGGATCCACATCTTCATCAGATTGGCCGTTCCGCAGGCCGGATAATACAAAAGAGATATGAATGCCGAAAGGTTCTCGCCATCTATCCTCTTTTTCAGAGCCGCTGCTTCCTTCAGGATCTCATCGCTTGTTTCAAGGATCCTGTCAGCCTCTCCAAAGTGAAGCGGGTGGTAAACATCCTTGTTCATGATCTCGTGGCGTCTCTTTTCAAGGAGAGAGGTGTAATCCCATAAGATCTTCTTGGCTTTGTTCCTTCCGGAGAGAGGAAGCATACCACCAAACTGCCTCTCAGCCCACTCATTCATATATTCCTGGGTTATGGCAGCATCTGTGCCTCCCCACTTATCTATGTCGTAAGCCAGGTCTAAGAAATACGAAAGCCCCAGCTCCTGAGTGCCTATATCTCCTACATTGGTGACCCATATCTGCCGTACTCCGAAGTCGTAGGCCTGAGTCATCTGTTCCCAGACTCTGGGAAGATATGTGGCTCCTATCCATTTGAAGGAATAAGGTCCGCCGTGCATATCCATGTGATAGTACATTCCAAATCCGCCGGGATGATCAGCTATCTCTTTACTCGGAAGAGTCCTGGTATATCCCACGTTGTTGTCTGAAAGCATCAGTGTTACGCCGTCCAGCTGTGGGTCTCCCATAAGTCCTTTGACTTTCTCATTGCCGTAGAAGTATTCTTCCACCTCAGAGAAAAGAACTATCTGCCTGGGAACCTTGCTAAGATCCTCATCCACGATTTCTTTAATAAGGCCGTTCTGAGTCTTTAGCACATCCCTTAAAAGATCTATGTTCTCCTTTAGAGTTGCATCCTCCGAAAGAATCTTGGAATCTCTTTCGCCCCTCATTCCCAGGGTTATCACATTTTCAAAAGCCTGGTTCCTAAGAAGTCCATCTCTCCAGAAACGGGTTATCCCCTCTCTGTTACTTATGAAGTCCCAGGCATCGCCGTAGAGTGAATTCTCACCTCTAAGCAGGCTGTATTCCTCTCCGCTTCTCATGCAGGGCTCGTGGTGTGAGGTACTCATTACCACGCCGTATTCATCTGCCAGCCTTGCACTCTCAAGCCCCGGTCCGTCCATGCTGAAATTGGAGTGCCACATTGCAGGCCATAAGTAATTACCTTTAAGCCTAAGGAGCAGTTCAAAAACTCTTTCGTAGCACTTTGCGTTTATGCCTCCAAAGTGCTCCATGGCCCAGTTTGCAAATGCAGGCCATTCATCATTTATAAAGAAGCCTCTGTATTTTACTGATGGTTCTTTAGTTACTATATTTACTGCATCCGTAAGGAATACGTTTTTCTTTTTCTTGGGTATTACATGATTCCAGTTGACGAGAGGCGAAACTCCGAGAAGCTCCGACAGGTGAAACAACCCGTAGATGGTTCCGCGCTTGTCACTTCCGGCAATAACCAGTGCGTGATCCACGCCCTCCATAGGATTGTCCAGCACCTTAAAGCTGTATACCTCCCATTTTCCCCTTACATCATCCAAATCAATAAAACCATTTTCCTCAAGTTCCTTAAGGTAATCGCTTCTGTCTACCGTTCCGTAGATTATCAGGTTTCTGCATTTACAACCTCTTGCGTATTCTCCTGCATGGAACCCTGTCACCAGGTAAAGGTCCTGTCTGACCAGTGTTGCTACCTTATTTACTCCGGGAAAAGATTTAGACTCGTAAGTGAACATTAACCTGTTATCAAAACTTATCTTTGACACTTTTACCCCCAGCAGGTTTTTGCTTTCACTTTTGCTTGTTGATGTTTCCCCATATCAATGCTATAAATAAATCATAAGACATGGGTTTTTAAAAGAAATACACAAAAAACCATATATTTTTTGCATTTTCCGATATAAAGTGCACAAGTTCTTTTCCCATGTAAAGGAGTTCTATGAAAAAGTGTCTTAACTTCCCGTATACAGTGATAGACAGCGCGATCATCTGCGAGCACAAAAGGGCCAGGGTTGATCCCACTGATATCAGCACCGTGCACAACCACGACGGTTATGAAGTTGTTCTTTTCCTAAAAGGGGATGTAAATATGATGGTGGAACCCGAGCTTTTCAAGATGAAGCCCGGGGACATTTTCTTTATCAGTCCCTTGGTGTTCCACGGTGTAGATCTTGAGGATGTCGATGGATATGAGAGGATCGTCATCAATGTCCAGTACGAGTATCTTAGAAACCTCGGAGATGCAGATACCGATTTCAGCACGCTCTTTAGGAGCACCCAGTCTGCCAACATGAACCACCTGCGCATTCCGGAGGAATCCCTGCCAAGGTTTATTACTGTTGCCAAGAACCTGGAAGAAGCTCTTCACAGCGACTGCTATGGACACAGCATTCTGGCAAAGGCTTATCTTTCTGAGTTCCTGCTTCTTACCTGCAAGTACTCAGAGAACGTTCCGCCCCAGAAAAAGAGCAGCACTATGCCTGTGGCGGTAGCCAAGATCCTGGAATATATCGATAATCACTTATCCGATGAGATTACAATAAATACCATGTCTGCGGAGCTCCACTACAGCAGCGACCACTTAAGCCGCGCCTTCAGCGAAGCTACCGGAGACTCTTTAAAACATTACATAAATGCAAAAAAAATAGCTCTGGCACAAAAATTATTGCTGCAAAATAACTCCCCCTATGATGTGTGCTTCATGGTGGGATACAATAATTACTCCAGTTTTTCGCGGCGCTTTTCGAAGCAGATAGGAGTGTCACCTAAACAGTATCAGCTTTCAAATCGCGCCGACTAATAAATGGTTCTGCCTTTTTCGTCTGCAATGCCACTCTTTCTAAAGAAGTAGGAGTTGACCTGGTCTCTCCACTCTCTGGCATTGTTAAGCTGAAGGTCGAACCGCTCCTTTACCCTGTCAAAGGTCTCCGAAGGAATAGAATCTTTGAGGCTTTCCCAGTCACGGGCAAGTCCTCTTGCCTCTTCCTCACCCTCAAAGTGGCTGTCATAAATGTGCTGGATCAGCGTCTTTCCGCTCTTCAGCATTCTTGTATAAGGCACGTGGTGGAAGAAAAGAAGGAGTTCCTCCGGGCAGCTGTCCGGATCATTGTAAAGCTTTGCATTTTCCGGGTAGTACTGCTGCGCATAGCCTGTTCCCTTATCTGTCCTGTCCACACCGATCCCAAGGTGATCAGCTCTGTGGTAAGTTCCCCATCTTGAGTATTCATATCCGTCAACACTTGGCCCATAATGGTCGTTTGGTGTGACCATCCAGCCAATCCCAAGGGGACTTGTGTATTTCTCGTAAATCTCTCTGGACCTTAGTAGCATGCTGCAAAGAAGGTCTTCTTCCTTCTTAGAAAGCTTGAAGGTCATGGTAATCCATTCTCTTGCAATCTCCTCAGCAGAAAGATCAGTGTTATATGAAAGCCTTCCGAAGCCATAAGTATTAGCTGCTGCCAGATCGTCGCCGGTCCAGTTTATGTCATTTCCGGTATTGATAACTGCTGCCATTCCTCCAAGAGTGTTGCCCATGGTACGTCCGCTTACAACATCTGCCACTGTGTCTTTTCCCTCACAGCAATGGGTATGGAAATCAAGAACTTCCTTGAAAAGAGGAATGAGGTAGCAAAGGTCAATCTGATGTCCTGTGTATTCCTGTGCGATCTGCACCTCCAGCATCTGGTTGGTGCGCTTAAGGCCTCCAAGAAGCGGAGAAACAGGTTCGCGGATCTGGAAATCCATAGGTCCGTTCTTTATCTGAAGGATGACGTTGTCATGATAAGCCCCGTCAAGATCCTTAAAGTAATCGTAACCTGCTCTTGCCCTGTCAGTCTTGGTATCGCGCCAGTCCTGAGTGCAGTTGTATACAAAGCATCGCCAGATGATGATCCCGCCATAGGCTTTTATCACATCCCCAAGCATATTGGCTCCGTCCGCCTGAGTCCTGCCATAAGTAAATGGTCCCGGTCTTCCCTCAGAGTCCGCCTTAACAAGAAATCCTCCAAGAAGAGGGAGCCTTTCGTATACCTCTTTGATCTTTCCTTCCCACCAGGCTTTAACTTCCTTATCAAGGGGATCGCAGGTATCCATCCCTCCAATCTCAATGGGTGAAGCAAAGTTAAGGGATAAGTATAGTCTGATCCCATAGTCGTTAAAAATCTCTGAGAGTCTTGCCAGCTGATCAAAGTATCTGTCTGTGATCAGGTATGAGGCTGCGGCCTTTACATTTACATTGTTTATCACCACACCATTGATGCCTACGCTTGCCATGAATCTGGCATAGTCTCTGGTCCTGTCGTTTATGATGATCTGGTCCTTTTCAAAAAAGAAAGACTCTCCCGAATATCCGCGCTCAATGCTGCCATCCATGTTGTCCCAGTGGTTCATCATTCTAAGGGGATTGGATGGAGCTGCGCTCTCTTTTACCTCAAAGCTCTTCCTTCCGCAGGCGATCTGGCGAAGGATTGCAAATACGCCGTAGAGAACCCCCCTTTCCTCAGAGGCTTCCACCAGGATACCCTTTTCACTTCCCTCGATGTGATAACCTTCTGCGGGAACGGACTGATTATTACAGATTGTAAGAGTCCTTACTTTGCATTTTCCTGCATCGTCCCTTCCGCTCTCCAGTACCATCTCCCCAGTGAGAGCTTCTATGCCTCTCCTGAATTCGTATATGGCATTGGCAATAACCACCTGGTTGTCCGAAAATCCTTCAAAAGCAACGCTCCAGGCGCCGTCACCATCATAAGCTTTGTGGTATTCCAGCCATAGCTGTGTCCACTTCTTCGTATCCATCTATGTCCTCCGTTATATTAGTCTTACATTTCTCCTGCAATAATGCTAGAATAACAACGTATTATCCTGAACTTAAAGGAGTAGGATCCATGATTTCAGATATCAACGCCCAGTCAAGAGAAGACATTTACTACGACACCCTAAAGGGGGTTCTTCTCTATCACAATACCCTGAATGAGTATCCGCTGCACTGGCACAATGAGGTAGAACTTATTCTTCCTCTGTCAGGTTCTTTTCAGGTTAAGTTCCACAACGATTCTTCCGCTGTGGTGAACTGTGCACCGGGTGATATCATGCTTATAGCTCCGGGAACTCTTCACGAGTATCTGGCTGTAGCTCCCGGCGGCGAGAAGCTGATCCTTTTGTTTGACATAACTAATTATTCCCAGGTTTCTCTCCTGGTGCCTCTCCTTAAAACTCTTCCCCCCTACGTTCATGTAAAGCAGAGCGAATATCCGGTGGAAGCTGCCCGTCTCCAGAACTACTTCTGGGATATCGAGCGTCTCTACGGAGAGAGCGATGAATTCCTTCAGATATCTGTATATTCTCTGGTGACTCTGATCCTTGCCCAGATAGGAAGCATGCACCTTGTGGATGCTGTGGTTACTTCAGGCACTTCAGACTCCCAGTCCAAAAACATTGAAAAGCTTGTGGCTGTCACCAACTACATAGATTCCCACAGAAACGAGGATCTGTCCGTTGAACAGCTGGCTGATCTGGCAGGCTTCTCCAAGTACCACTTCGAGAGGCTCTTTAAGTCCTGCATGGGAATCTCCTGCTACCAGTACATCACAAAGCGCAGAGTGATGATGGCTCAGGAGCTCCTTGGCGACACTGACCTGTCCGTAATGGACATCGCGCTTCAGTCAGGGTTCTTCTCCCTTTCAACCTTCAACCGTGTCTTCAAGGACATGAACGGCTGCTCCCCAACAGAGTTCCGTAAACTCTACCTTCAGGGTGCAGACCGCGCAGGCAGAACGTATACCAAGTAATATAGTCCGAAAATCCCTTGGCCTGGGTGGTTAAAATTGACCCGGTCACCTCGGGGACGCTTTCGCTCTACCTCGCTGGCAACGGTACTAATCGCCTACAGGACAGGCGATAAGTGCCGGCCGCTCGCTAAGCCCTTTCGGTTGCCCGGGTAGCAATTTCAACCACCCAGGCCAAGGGCTTTTCTCATTCATTTATTTCAATGTATACGCTTCTGGCCTCTCACCATATCTGCACACTGTTCCCACACCAAACCGGTTTAATACCTGCTTAACTCTTTACTTCTATCTCAAAAGGTCCCATAGGTAGATTTGCTTTGTTGTAAAGCATGGCACCGTTGTAGGTGTAGTCTACAAGGTACTTTACTTTCATGATCTTATCAGCTTTAAGGCTGGTCTGAAGCTGAATGCTGTTCTCTACTACCTCAGCCTTTGCCTCAGTCTCTTTTCCCTTATCATCAACAACGATGAAGTCGCGGATCTCGGGGCCTTTGCCGATGTCGCGGCTTACAAGGCCGTCGGCGTGGTCCAGGGCTATCTCTATGACGCTCCCCTTGATCCAGCCTGAGTTGGCAGCCTTTGCAGATACGGGAACAGGTCCCCTGTACTCGGAAGGATAGCCATACTTGATGTGTGCTGCCCAAAGGGCAAGGCGCTTTCCTATGCGGCGCTTACCTGTGGGATGAAGATCGTTGTCCTCACCAAGGTCCATGTTCACAGTCATGCCCACCATGGGGTCATCCAAAAGCTTTGACTGTGTGAGCCTGAAACTTGGCCATGGGTCATCCTCCGGCTTAACATCTATAACAAAATTCGGAAGCTGGACGAGGATATATGGGAGGTTCTCCTCGCCCCACATCTGCCTGTAGCCTTTTATCATGCGCCTTGAAAGATCTTCATAGTCCCAGGGCTCATGAGTATTTGACTCGCCCTGATACCAGATGACCCCGTCTATAGGGAAATTATGACATGGCGCAGTCATGGCATTGTAAAGACCTGTCGGATGCCAGTTTATGAAATCCGTTGGTGGCATCTCAGAGCATCTGGCTGCAACCTTGTAGTACCAGGTGCCATCCAGATCAACCCGAGCATCGTCGTTGAAGATCTTGTATTCCTTGTCCGGGGTGATCCTTCCAAGGCCGTATTCAACGCAGAGCCTTATGGCAATGCAGTTGTCCTTTTCTTTGGTAAGACCCTTAGGTATGTCGTACTTTCTGGGCGGATACTGATATTCAATTCCGCCAACCTTGACGCCGTTGACATAGACCTCATCTCTGTCCACCAGCGTTCCAAGGAACAGTCTTGCGTTCTCTCCTGCCAGTTCCTTTGGAAGATCAAAGCTTCTCCTGAACCATACAGATCCGCACATCCCGGAAAGCTCAGTATCCTTAAACATTACAGGGATATCCATTTCCTTCCAGCTGCGCTCGTCAAGACCGGGCTCCATCCACTTCTCGGAAAGTCCCCTGTCCATCTTATCAAGCTTCTCACGCCAGATAGTGCTGTTTATGACATTCTTATCTGCCTGGCTCTTTCTGAAATCATCGTCAGCGTACTTGTCTGCCTCCGCTATAAGCTCGTCATATCCCTCCAGCATCTGCCTTGACATCCAGGAAGAGATCCTTGATCCGCCCAGGGATGCATTTATAAAGCCCACTGTCTGGCCTGTGATCTTCTGAAGATAAGCAGCAAAAAAGTACCCGGTTGCCGAGAAGTCCATAATGGTATCTTTGCTGACATGGCTCCAGCTGCCGCTCCTAAGCTCCTCCAAAGGTCCGTGGAAATCAGTGTCCTCAAGTATCTTAAAGGTTCTGATGCCGGTGTTCTCCTCGATGTTCACAAGGGCAGGATATCTGTCCTTAACCCTTGCAATGGGAAGTTCCATGTTGGACTGTCCGGTGGCAAGCCACACGATACCGATCATGACATCCTTAACCGCAATCTCCTCATCCCTGTCGTTGGAAACGATGAGCTCGTAAGGTCCGCCGCTCTCCTTGGCGGAGAGGTAAATATCAAATCTGCCCTTATCGTCAGCTTGGCCTCTTCCGATGAGATTATCAAGATGCACTGCTATCTTACTGCCGGGCTCATCCCAGCCCCAGATATGTATTCTCTTTCTTCGCTGAATGACCATTCCATCAGAAATGATCTTTGGTAGCGTCAACTTACTCATTTCAAGTAACCCCATAATTTTACCCAAAATCTTTCTTAAGTTTGATTATATATAATCAAAGCTATTTTATTCTTCACATTTTCCGTTGTTTTTTTTCTCATTTTCTGACATTTAGTCACGCAACGCCAAAGCCAAGGATGGTGAACTTCTTGTCCTCATGTCCTTCCTTCATGCGTATCTCCCATAATCATACCCCCAATTTATCCAAGAAATTTCCAACTGTAAAATTCATAGCCTGCTCCCTCAAAGACAAAGAACAGGTCGTGAATGCCTGAAACCTTTGTATCCAGTCTTGATGAGAACTTAATGAGGCCCTCGTTCTTTTCTCCACCTTTCTTAGGCGCTATGCTTATCTCCACCTCTTCCCGTGGCTTATTTTCCGGAGAGTCTATGCAGACCAGGATCTTTCCGCCCTTTACAGAACTCTTTTCCTGCTCCTCATCATGCATATCCTCTTCACCGGTTCTGACTCTCTCCTGTTTCTTCGGGTCCAGGGAAGCCTTTATCTCCACAACCTCCGCCTTTTCGCTTCCAAAGTCAACTCCACTTACCTCAATCCAGCCGCCTTCTTTGATGTCAGTGACTATCATATCTCCTGAGCCGTACTTTTCTGCCACAGAACCATACTGCCTGGTGCTTATACCGGCTGAGTTTGACATGGTTACTGCCTTTGTTTCCTGATATGGATCAAAGCTCTTAAGCTGCTTAACTCCGGCTCTTGTCCCTTCGCTCTTTGAGGGCTGGCCCTTTTCATTTATCACAAGCTCATCGACACCGGTACTTCTGTAGCCCTTAAGGATTCCCATCTTCTCCTCAAGAATCCTGCTGTGATAGGTGATGTAATACTTATCGCCAAACTTAAACATGCAGTGATGGTTGTTTCCACCAAGGCCAAAGAAGTGCTCGGGATTCTTAAGTACCGGATTGCACATCTCAAAGGGGCCCATGGGGTCATCGGAAACCATGGTCACGATCTCGCCCTGCCGGAAGCCTTTTTCCTTCTCAGCTTCCGGGGTCATGGAGAAGTTTGAGCAATATGAGTAATAGTACTTTCCGCCAATCTTGTTTATTCCTGAATCCTCAAAAAGATAGGATACATTTTCAATAGGTCTTGGATCTCCTTCAAGGGAAACCATGTCTTTTCCAAGCTTTGCAACTCTTGCTGTTCCGGGGTTAGATGCCTTGTCATCGGAAGGAACTCCTCCGCCAAAGTAAATGTAGCTCTCTCCGTCATCGTCCATAAGGACCGCAGGATCAAAGAGCCATGTAACCTCTGCGCAGGTGGGAGTATCCCTTGAGATCAGTGCCTTTCCTATGGGATCTGTGAATGGGCCAACCGGGCTGTCGGCTTCAAGGACAGCGATTCCGTTTCCGCTGTTGGCAAAGTACAGGAAAAACTTATCCTTTCCCTCTATGGTCTTCCAAGCTGCTGCCGGTGCCCAGGAATTATTCCCCCAGCTTGCCTGACCCTCTTTTCCCGCTGCATAAACAGTTCCGTGGTCAGTCCAGTTAACCAGGTCATCAGATGAAATAACGCTGATCTTGTCGATCTTGCTGTAGGTGTTCTCGCAGATGTCGCCCTTTTCATCAAGCTCCGGGTCATCCAGTGTCATATAAATATATATCCTTCCCTTGTACTCCAGGGCATATGGATCTGCTCCAAATCTGTGGACCATAACGGGATTATGATCCCCAAGGGGTTTATAGCTCTTTTGAATATTCATGTTTGTAATCCTCCGGTTTAACATTACTTTTGCATGTTATCACAATAAAATATACCCTTTTTTACCTTAAGCGCTCCACCAACATAATGCGCTCTTCTCACCAAATATTGTAAGCTATATCATTCGCACACAATGGCAAGAATTTGACCATATTTGGGTGGATGGCACTGTGCCTTTTCGTTACATTAGAATCAGCATCAGACTATACTTTTGCCGGACTGTGTTCCGGCTGCACAATAAGGGGAAAACATATGCTTAGAGAAACAAAAGTAGAAAATGGAAAAGTCAGGGGACTTCCCGGAAATGACCCTCGTATCACGGTCTTTAAGGGCATTCCTTTTGCAGCACCCCCCGTTGAGGAGAACAGATGGAGACCCCCTCAGCCCGTAAAGGACTGGGAAGGGACATTAAATGCCTATGAGTTCGGGCCAATATCCATGCAGGATACACCGGGCATAGGCGATAAGCTTGTTTATAACAGGGAATGGCACGTGGATCCTCAGATCAAAAAGAGCGAAGACAGCCTCTACCTGAATATTTGGACTCCTGCCAAGGCAGCAACGGATAAGCTTCCTGTTCTTGTATGGATCTACGGCGGAGGCTTCCAGTGGGGCTATACGGCTGAGATGGAATTCAACGGAGAAGCTCTGGCAGAGCGGGGAATTGTTGTGGTAAGCATTGCTTATCGTCTGGGATGCTTCGGCTTCATGGCACATCCTGAGATCACTGCCGAGTCACCAAATGCTCCTTCAAACTTTGGACTTCTTGACCAGAAGGCAGGCCTTGCCTGGGTTAAAAGAAATATCGCTGCCTTCGGCGGAGATCCCGACAGGATAACCCTCGCCGGCCAGTCAGCAGGCGGTGCCAGCGTTCAGCATCAGCTCTCCTGCATGGATAACAAGGACATCATCAAGGCAGCCGCAGTCTTCAGCGGATTCATTCGTTTAAACACTCCCGATGCAGATATCTTTAATCCTTTGAACCTTCAGCAGGCTGAGGATCTGGGAAAAGAGTTCTTTGAAAGCCTTGGGGTTAAGGACCTTGAAGAAGCCAGAGCACTTACCGATGAGCAGCTCCTTGAAGGCTATAACAAATTTTCACAGGATCACAGAAGAATGTTCCCTATAGTAGATGGATTTTTTAGCACCGAGGATCCTACAGAAGCCATTATAAAAGGCAACTGCGTAGATGTTCCCATCATTGCAGGCAACACTACAGATGAGTTCTCAGAGGCAGGCGTCAACATGGTTGAGCTCTCTGTAAAGGATGTTTTCCTTAAGGCCAAAAAGAACCGTCCAGACCAGAACTTCTACTATTACAGATTTGATCCCGATATCCCGGGGGACGGCTACAAGGGCGATGCATACCCCGGAACCTTCCACTCCGTGGACCTTTGGTTTTTCTTTAACTCATTACATATGTGCCACAGACCTTATGAGGGAAGGCACTTTGATCTGGCCTGCCAGATGTGCGATTACTTCGCAAACTTCATAAAGACCGGAGACCCCAACGGAAACGGAAAGGACAGGACTCCTCTTCCCAAGTGGGCTCCTTATACAGATGAAGCCCGAAGTGAAATGGAATTCCTTGGCCGCGGCTCTTCTCCCAAGGTTGAAGGCGGAATTAGGCAGGGCAGCAAGAAGCAGGCTGTTAACCCATATCTTCCATCCTGGGAGTACATACCCGACGGAGAGCCCTACGTATTTGGCGACAGAGTTTATGTCTATGGCTCCCACGACCTTTGCAAGGGCGAGACCTTCTGCCTTGGTGATTACGTATGCTGGTCAGCCCCCATAAACGATCTTGGAAACTGGCACTACGAGGGAGTTATCTATCCCAAGACAGCAGATCCACTTAACCCGGACGGACACATGTGTCTCTATGCTCCGGACGTTACCCTTGGACCTGACGGAAGATATTACCTTTACTACGTTCTTGATAAAGTCTGCGTCGTATCGGTTGCTGTAGCGGATACTCCTGTTGGACCCTTTGAGTTCTACGGATATGTTCACTATGAAGATGGAACAAAGCTCGGAGAAAAGGAGGGCGACGAGCCACAGTTTGACCCCGGAGTTCTGACAGAAGGGGATGAGACATATCTCTACACAGGCTTTTGCGGACAGGGAGATAAATCCAGACACGGAGCTATGTTCACAGTCCTTGACAAGGATATGCTGACCATTAAGAAAGCTCCTGAGTTCGTTGCCCCGGGCAACTGCTACAGCAAAGGAACTACATTTGAAGACCACGCCTTCTTCGAGGCTCCGTCCATAAGAAAGCATGGCGATACCTACTACTTCATTTACTCCTCAGAGGTTATGCACGAGCTGTGCTACGCAACATCTGATAAGCCCGAAGGTCCATTCACCTACGGCGGAGTAATAGTAAGTAACTGCGACAAACACATTGGAACCTATAAGCCTGCCGAAGATCCATCAGCCTACGGTGCCAACAACCACGGAAGTATTATTGAGATCGGCGGCGAATGGTACATCTTCTACCACAGACACACCCACGGAACCTGGTTCTCAAGACAGGGCTGTGCAGAGAAGATTTCTTTTGAAGCAGACGGGCAGATAGAGCAAGTAGAGATCACATCCTGTGGACTTAACGGCGGACCACTTTCAGATATCGGTGAGTATCCTTCTTACATCGCCTGCAACATCTTCACTCCCGAGAAGAAGATGTATGTTGAGGAAAGCGCTCCCCGCATTGTCCAGGAAGGCAGCGACGGAGAGCAGAACGACGGCTACATCAAGGGAATCGTTGATGGTACAACTATTGGCTTTAAGTACTTTGACTTAAAAGACGCCAAGGGCCTTCGCATCAAGACAAGAGCCTACTTCGACGGCGAGTTCGAGATTAAGACAGACCTGTCAAAAGAGCCTTTGGCAAAGATCAAGGCAATCGGTTCCAACATCTGGACTGCCCACGAGACCGGCTTTGATCCTGTATCCGGAACAAAAGCCCTTTACCTTGTCTACAAAGGAACCGGCAACTGTAGCCTTAAATCCCTTGAATTCCTGCATTAAATACACATCAAAAAGCCGGGAGTGAATGCTCCCGGCTTTTTGATGTACTGACGTACTCGTTATTTTATTGATCTTGCGACAATCTTAAAGGTTACAGTCTTTTCGCCGCCAAAGTATTTGCCGTTAAATTCTCCGGGGCCAGTGTACAATCCGGTTCCTGCTATTGTGATCTTTGCTGTGCCTTTTCCGGTGTTGTTTTCCACCTTCGTGATCCTGTATGCTCCCTTTGGAACTTCCTTCTTTCCTATAAGCACATGCAAATCGGACTCATTGATGTCGTTACTGCTTCCTGTGTAAGCTATCTGGGCTGATCCCTTAGCAAGCTTCACAGTGGCCTTACTGATCATGTTATCTACGCATGAAAATACAGTGCTGACACTAGAATCTGACGCATAAAGTCCCTTGCCATGAAGGGTTACTTCGATATCAGTTCCTGCAGGAACAATATCGTTCTTAACATCTACAGAATCTCCGCTATTTACGTCTGTTTCAACAAACTTCTTTCCAACCTTACGCCTTATAGTTGCATCTGATACGTAGGTGAATTCTATGTTCTTGCTGTCATAATCCTTTCCGGCAACAAGCTTAACCCCGTTTGTATCATAAGCGGTTATTGTTGGCTTACAATTTACAGCCTTTGTCGATTCCAGGATGTCTGTTACTTTAACTGTTGCTTTCTCAAGACTTGCCTGCCCTATGGAGAAGGTCCTTGTGAAGGTTCCTGCAAAGTTTCCTGCTCCTGTGATAGTGATGGTAGGAGTCTTGGCTTTGGCATTATTAACAGTTACTGCTTTGTTGTTAGCATATTTAATCTTGTAGTCTCTGTTAGGAACAAGCTCCTCATCTCCAAACATCAGCTTCACATCCGGCTTAACACCATTCTTGGTATAAGCATAGCTTCCAAGGTCGGCACTTACCTTTGATGAAGAAGCATCTGATGATGTACTGTCGCTGCATACAACTGTTACCTGACCACTCGAGAAGTTAAGGGCTCCAATCTTAAAGGTCTTCTTAACTGTTCCCGTGTATTTACCTGTTCCGGTAAAGGTGAGTGTACCGTTACCCTTTTTAACATTGTTTGAAGGTGTAACTGTAAAGTCCTCTCCTTCATACAGTGTCTCTACCGGTGCTTTTTTATTTGCCTGATATGTAAGTGTATATGCGGGAGTCTTGCCGGTTCCATCATAAATAACAGGGTTTGTAGTATCAATATTTACCTTAGCCTTTGAGATTGCAATGCCTGTGATCTTAAAGGTCAGGGTCTTGGTACCTGCGTACTTTTCGCCCTTACCGGTCACTACTGCAGTTGCTGTTCCGGGAAGGATGTTGTTGAAGTACTCAACATGGTAATCACCTTCGATTCCGTTATCATGATCTTCCGCAATAAGCTCATAAGGATTCTTCTTATCTGTGACCTTATCAATGATCTTGATCTCAGGTTTCAGTTCTTTTCCATCAGCTGCTACCGACTTACTCATTGTAAAGGTGAGCTTTGCAATGTTTGTTTTGGTCTTCTTTGGATAAACAGTTTCAGTAAAGACAGCGAAACCTGTGTAATTACCCTTTCCTCTAATTATTACATTATAGGTATCAGGTGCAGCCTTAACTTCAGAATAGTCATAGGTAAAGTCTGTACCCCTCTTAAGTACAACGATCTTTCCATCTTCCTTTGTATAAGTAACTGTTGTTGTCCCCTTGATAATTTTTCCAGTTTCTTCTACCTGAATATCAGCAACCTGAACATTTACGTTGTTTCCGGTCTTATCTCCAAGACTTATAGGCTTAACCTCGAAGGTAAACTTCTTTGTACCTGAATAGTTACCCTTACCTGTAACCGTAATGGTTCCTTTAGCCTTAGCTGTGCTTGCCTTAATGTTATTGGAGTATTTAACCGTATAATCATCGCCCAGTGTCAGGAGTTTCTTGCCATAGTAGACATGAAGATCATCAAATGTGATGGCACTTCCTGTATATTCCATGTCTTTGTAGCCTGCTGCCCAAAGACCTGTGGGGATTTTATCTGCGCTTGTAAATTCTCTTGCTGCTCTGTCCTCTACAGTTACATCTCCCCAGTCCATTGAGTCGTCAATAACAGTATAGGAAGCGGTCATAACATCGCTGGTCCTATATCCCGCCTTTACAGTCTTGGCATAAATGGTCACGTCTTTATCAAGGCTGAGCGCCGTCTTGTAAAGATGTCCATCATCTTCAGGAATACTCTTAGCTTCAGCAGCGTTAGTGGTGTAATAAATTCTTGCACCGTTGGTAGCGGTGAAAAGATAAATCTTCGTTCCTTTTCTAAGTTCAGCAGAAAGCTCTTTTCCACCTGCGTCACCGGTTGTAGGAGAAAGGGCCTTAGGTGACTGCTTATAAACAGCATAAAGGGTATGGTCCGCTGCAGTACTTACAACAGTCTGTGCAGTTACAAAGTTTCTTCCCTCAGAGGTGGTAGACCAGCCTGCAAAAGCATTATCTCCAAACTCGGCAACGGGAAGCTCACCATAACCTCCATCAAAGGTTACTGTCTTTGAAGCGTCTCCCTTTACTATCTGTCCCTCTCCGGGGTCAAAGGTCACCTTGTACTGATTTGCAGTCCACTTGGCATAGATAGTTGTGTCTGCCTTAAGCTTGGTTCCTGAAACAGCTTCTTCTCCGTCCTTACATTCGGCAGTTAAATACCATCCACCAAAAGTATATCCGGTCTCTGATAGAGAAGGTAAAGAAATCGTCATCTGACCTTCAAGCCACCAGGTTGTCAGACCATGTCCGCCGGTTTCATACTTAAGCCTGTAGCCTTTATATTCACCGGAAACATCCACTATGTCATAACCAAGATCCTTCAGGTTTTCGTAGGACTTTTTCTCAACACACTTAAGCGTAGCATTTGCAGGGAATGTTGAAATATCGACAATAGCCTCCGTATCTCCGGTCTCATCCTCATCATAGTTCCCATACTCATCCGGGTCATCGCCCAGGTAGTTCCCCATCTCGCCCTTGGTGGTGAAATAGTCAGCTGTCCAGGTCCCTTTTATCAGGAACTCCTCCACCTTATCCATTCCATAGAAAACTCTCTGCCATTGGTTCCTTTTCTGAAACCTGGACGAGTTAAGATTTACAGTTCCTGTGATATTCTTGCAGTTCTCAAAAGCACCATAACCAATTTCGGTGTCGGTACAAACGCCCTGCTGATCCATAAATATCAGATTTCCATCAAGTCCGGTACAGTTCTTAAAAGCTTCTCTACCGATGTAGTACAGCATATCATGTAAGACAAGATCTCCCTTAAGTCCTGTGCAGTTCTTAAAAGCCCTGTCCCCAATGGAACCAAGGTTTTCATTAAACTTTACGGAAGTAAGACCTTCACAATTTTTGAAGGCCTCCAGGCCTATGTCCTCAGTAGTTGAAGGGAAAACCAGTTCTCCTGAAAGACTGCGACAGTTAGTGAAAGCATACCAGCTTATCTCTCTTAAACCTTCACTTAGTTCAAGATTTTGAAGGCTTGTGCATCCTTCAAAGGCATGCATTCCTATCTCGTGAACACCTACTAAACTGGCAGAAGTCAGATTTGTACATCCCTCGAAGACACCTGCTCCCATCTCATTAAGATCACAATTCAAGGTAACTGCACTTATGCCGGTGCAATTTTCAAAAGAACCGCGATCAAGAGTTTTTATTTCTTTTGAAAAAGTAAGTTCTCCACTGAGACCTTTACAGTTCTGGAAGGCATTAGCTCCAATATAGGTAAGGTTACCAATAAATTCCTGGTTTTCAAAACACAGTTTTTCGCAGCCAGAAAATGCTCCGTATTCTACTTTCTTTAAATTGTTTCCCTTAACCAAAAGAGAGACCTTGTCATTGTCGTTATACCCATATTTTTCAGAAACCTGTTCAAAAGCCTCTTTTCCAATCTCAGTAATATTCTCTGGAATAACAATTCTGCCGTTAAAAAATTTGCAGTAAGAGAAGCAATAATCCGGAATCCTGGTAAGCCCTTTTCCTATATACACATTTTTAATACTGGTTTCCTTAAAGGCAGCTTCCCCCAGCTCAGTTACAGTATCGGGGATAACCAGAATGCCGCTATATTTATTTTCGTAAAAAGCATATTTTCCAATGGATCTTACTGTTGTAGGTATTTCAAGGGTTTTACCACGAAATCCCGCATAATTACCGATTCTTGTTATGCCCTTGGAAAGGTAGACATTGGCAAGCTTGTATTCGGCCCATGGTGCATTGGTATTATTGTATATGCTACTTCCCTGCTGATAGTCATACATATCTCCGGTTCCGGAGATGTAAAGATCATAGGCTTTCTCATAGTCAAGGTCAGAACCATCTGATTCATATAACACATAGGTCAAATTTTTCCCGCAAGCTCCGGTTTTAACTACAGCTTCTTTTCCGGTGGAAGGGTCATAACCGTAATGATGAACTGCATCACTTCTTCTAAGCTGAAGTCCAAGATCCAGTACCTCTTGCTTGGTCAGCTTAGTATAAAACTCCGAATACTGTATACTTGAAAAATAATCGTTGACATATCTCCCTTCTGACCAGGAAGTCTTATGAAGATCAGTTATATTACCAAGCAAATATATGCTTTTAATCTTAATATTGCCATATATATCATGTTCCAGATATCCGATATTTCCATTTATCACCAGCTCATCCAGGTTACACCCTTGAAAGATTGGATAAAGTGTTTCTATATTTCCGTCAATCTGAACTTTCTTAAGGTTCTTGCAGCCATAGAAAGCTTTTTCTCCAATCTTTGTGCAGGATGAAGGAATCTTGACTGTTCCCGAAACAGCAGAATTCTTAAATGCATTTGCGCCGATCTCTTCTAGCCAGATACCGGAAAGATCAATTCTCTCTACTCCTGAATTCGCAAAGGCTCCGTCTCCCAGCTTCTTTAGGCTCTTAGGGAGTTTGATCTTTTTAATTTTGGAACTGTCAGCTCCTGAAAACTCCTCCAAACCTTCCGGAAGTACAATTTCTTCAAGCCTCGGAAATGCTGACGCATTGGCATGGGCTTTTTTTACTCCGGAGTGGAAAACCACGCGGGTCACATATGGAGCGTAATCACGGTAATCATAGTAATTATTATCCTCGCAAAAATCAAAGGAGCCGGTACTTTCTGCTTCACCCCAGATCTCTATAGTAAGACCGGAACTCTTGGTGCCGTATAGGTGAGCGGACCTCACAACTTTTCCGTCAACCTCTTCTTTAGTGTGCCAATTTATGTAGCCGCTATCAGATCCGCTTTTGCTGGTTACTCCCACCTCTTTTCCAAGGATATCCTTGGCTCTTACTTCCCAAAAATACTCTGCAGCGCAGTCCACAAAGGTCTTTGCGCCGGTTGCAAGGAGTGCTATGCCTACTCCTCCCGGAAGTCCTCCGAGGCAGGCCACCACAAGGGGGATGATAAGTGTCGATGTGGCAGAATAAAGCTGCTTACTGTCTCTAAGCTGCTTCGCTTTCCTGATGGCTTCATCCTTATCCTTAATGGATGAGCTGCTGTTGATCTCGCTCACCATCTGGTCATATTCTTCGTTGTACTGGGTGTAATCCTCCAGGGTCTGGGCTATTTTGAGATAGTTTGAAAACTCAGCTGAAAACTCAGTCAGAGAGTTATAAACTCCCTGCTCATCCTGGAGACTCACCATATATTTCATGATAGTGGAGGCAGGCTTACCAGCACGTATAAAGTAGGCAATAATGCTCTTGGGATCCGAGGTATCATACAGGATCTGATAATCTTCACCCTGAGCATCCCGGGTTAAGCATTCCACAACCTGGGTCTGCTGCATGAGATTCTCTATAAATACAGCATCATAGCTGACTTCTTCTATAAGAACTCCAAATGTCTCTTTTGCGACTTTCTTGGCAGTAGGGGAAAAGAACTCGTCGTAAGCCACAGAAATATTGGTGGAACCACCATTTTTCTTAACACTGACATTACCGCACATGTCATTAAAGCGCTGGTATCTCTCTACCATCTCACTGTTTACTGTAAATGAGCTGTCGTCATTGCTGACCGTAGAAATAGTTCTGTTACTCCTTAGCTTTAAGGAAATACTTGAAATATCACTGCCTGTAATACCTTCCTTGAAACGTCCGCTGGCCTTAAAGGTCCCGGAATTACCGGTCTTTTCTGCAGTTATTGTGTAGGATTTTCCATCTATTACTCCTATAACATCAACGCTTGCCACATCGGAGCTGTTCTTAATAGTTATAGTAAAAATAAGATTACTGTTTCCGTTGTAATCAGAGAAATCCACATAGGTCTTGTACTGTAATCCGTCTCCATCAGAAACGGAACTGTCCAAAAGATCTATCTCATCATGTCCGGACCAGCTTGCCTTGAAACCGGTTACTTCAGCCTGAGCTACGGAAGTAGTTCCCACAGAATAAAGTTTTGAGGAATCCTCCACAACATAGTCCATGTCCTGAAAGAACTCATATGCTTCAAGGGCGGAGAATTCGTCCTTTTCAGAGCCGTCCTTTTCCATCTCTGATCCCTCTAGCAGCCCCTTTGTAGGATCATCGAGCACTAATTCTTCTTCCTCCAAAAGCTCCTCTTCCTGTTCAGGATCTGTCTCCTCCGTAGAAGCTTCCTCTGTTTCCGAAGATTCTTCAGACTCTACCTGTTCCTCATCAGAAACAGTTTCATCCAAAGTCTCCTTTTCTTCGTCAGGAAGTGTATCCTCCAAAGTCTCCTCATCCTGCTCATCAGTAGTAATTGATACTGCTGTTTTTGGCACTTCCATCTCTTCATAGGAAGCTGCATTTACATTTAAGGCACTTGAAAGAGTCAATACTGTTGCCAGTGCCAGACTTAT
>DFGW01000121.1 GCA_002372465.1 Butyrivibrio sp. UBA3740 | reverse complement strand
ATTTTCATCAACCTGCCAGAACCACTCCGAGCCCTCTCTCTTGTCGATGATGTAGCTCTTTGTGTACTGCCATATGCTCTTTGCCGCCTGCAAATACTCAGGCTTTCCGCTTCTTAAGTAGCCATTTACAAAACCTACCATAGCCTCCGACTGCACCCACCAGATTCTGGTATCATCCCTTACTCCGACTTCGCATTCATTTACAAAAGATCCGTCAACCATGGCTTTGTTATAGGTGTTCTCCACCATGGCAAGAGTCATGTTCCTGATCTCCTCTGCATCTTTTGCCCTCAAGTACTCACCGCCAAGAGTATCGAGCGCTAGATCGATAAGCCAGGATGCTTCTATATCATGGCCGAAGCTGTGAAGGTCTATAAGAGAGTTGTAGTATATGTCAAAGAAGACCTCCTGCCTGTGTTTCTTTTTGTTGTAGATTCTATCCTTAAAGATAAGGAGCAGGTCTGATAGCTTCTTTCCAATGCACTTTTTGATGGAAGGATCATCCGTCACATCATATAAAAGTGTGTAGGCTTCAAGCACGTGAAGCGCTGTATTCATGGTCCTGTCAGCCATCACTCCGTTCTCGGAGAGCTTGTCATTTGGCAGCAGATTAAAATCCTCATCAAATGCCTCCAGGTACCCGTCATTGTCCCTGCACATCTCCTCTATCAGAAAGAAGAGCTTGTGAGCAAGAAAAAGCGCCTGTGGCTCAGCGGATGCCTTGTAATACTCTGACAGAGCATATATAGCAAAAGCCTGATTGTATGTATGTCTTGTACTATCAAGAATCTTGCCGTCATAGGTTACAGACCAGCAGATTCCCTTGCTGCCATCGCCAAGCATTTTCTCGACCATAAACCTGTAGGCGTGGTCTGCTTCTTCAAGAAGCGATATGTCTTTTAACTCATTAAATGCCCTTGAAAAGAACCAGAGAATGCGGCTGTTCAGTATTGCACCCTTCTCAGCTTTTTTATCTACCTTAAGATCAAAATCCATAAGGCCATAGTAGCCACCGTATTCATCATCTCTAAGTCGTCTCCAGAAGGGTATGATATGTTCCGTTAATTCTTTTTGTATTTCCTGATACATTTCAAAACCTCAAAAAACTCTTTTATCCCTTTACCGCACCCTGCGTGATTCCGCTGTAAATCTGCTTCTGGCAAAGGATAAATACCAAAAACGCCGGGAAGATCGATATAAGAACGCCTGCGCAGATCAGGTTGTACTGGCTTCCCATGGGACCTACAAAGGTGTAAAGGGAGATGGACATGGTTCTTATCTCCTTGTCCATAAGATAAAGATTGGCGCAGTAGTACTCGTTGTAGACCGATACACCTTTTAATATGCAGGCGGTAACAACTGCCGGCTTAAGAAGCGGAAGGATTATTTTCCAGTAAACCGTCCAGTAGGAAGCACCGTCTATGATTGCCGATTCATCCACTGAATTTGATATATTCTCCATAAACTGAATGAAGATATATATGGATATGACGTCGGTTCCGCACATCATGATGATGTAGCCATAGAGGTGATTTACAAACCCCAGGGTACTCATGATCTTGTACACCGTAACCTGCATGGCAATTGACGGAAGGAGTGAAGCAAACAAAAACAGATTTCTTATGAGGGTATTCCCAAAAAACTCAAAGCGGTTCAGTACATAAGCAAGCTGCGTTCCAACTACGACAGAGACCACAAGAACAACCACCATTACTATGAGGGAGTTCATAAATGCCCTGCCCATGTTTGCTGTCTGAAAGGCTTTGACGAAGTTGCTGAAATAAAACCAATTTGATGGAGGGGTTATTACGTTTGTCGTCTGATACTCTTCCGATGTCTTGAATGCTGTAAATATGCAGGATACTACTGGTACCACAGCTGCAAACGCAAAGAATACAAGGATCAGGTATTTAATTATGTTTATGAATAACTTTCTTATCTTCATGCGTCTGCCTCTCTGAAAACATATTTAAAGAACAGTTTCTGCAATATGGTGACTATGAATATGATCACCAGAAGTACCACAGCCATGGCGCTTGCAAGTCCAACCTTCTGCGTGACATGAGCTATCTCGTTCATGATAACGAAGTAAGTTCCTGTTCCGTTAGCACCTCCCGTTATTACAAACGGAGGTTCAAAAGCACTTAAGGATCCGGTTATTGAAAGGATCACGTTTAAGGTGACAATGGTCTTGATACTCGGAAGAATTATGTGGAAGAACTGCTGAAAGCGATTTGCCCCGTCCAGGGAAGCTGCCTCATAGAGTTCAGCATCCACCGACATGATTGCTCCGATAAAAAGGACCATGTTTTGTCCAAAGTAGCGCCATACAGAGGTCGCCACCAGGGACCAGTTATTTACACTCTGATCTTTTAGCCAGTAGGGAAGAATGTCCTTGTTCACTCCAATAATTCCCAATATTGAATCAAGGACAAATCCTCTTGTGTAAAAGAACTTGAAGATAAAACCGATAGCGATTCCGCTTATGAGGTAAGGAAAGAACATCATTCCTTTAAAGACATTTCCGCCCTTTACCCCAAAGCTTAAGATCGTTGCCAAAAACAGTGCCAGTGCCAGCTGGAACAGTGCTCCGGCGCAGTAATAAAAACTAAGTTTTAACGCTTTGAAACAGTCGTCTCTTGTAAATACATCAATATAGTTTTTCCATCCCACAAAGACTCTTTTGTCCGGTGGGGTAAGATATTTCATTTTATAGAAGCTAAACTGTACCATCTGCGCAAAGGGCAGGTAGGTAAAGATAGCAAGAAGAAGTAATGGGACAGTGATAAAGCTGATTATTATTACAGTCTGTTGTCCCTTTCTACTTTTAAGCCATTTCATTGTCCCATCCTCCTTGGTTTTCAGGTAAAAAACAAAGACTTAACCTTACTCATTTACTGATACGCCGAGAACTTCCTGAGCCTGTGTCCACTTCTCGTTCCACTCGTTCATGATGTCATCGAACTCCATATCTCCCATTGATGCATGCTCGATGATGAGCTGGATTCTTCTGTCACCACCTGCTCTGTAGTTGAGCTCTGACTCTGAGTTGAGCTCGTTGAGAAGATCCTCTTCTCCCTCTGCTGCAGGTGCTTCCTGAAGGAATTCAACATTGTCAAATGAAAGCTTTGTCTCAGTGCTTCCTGCCTTGATTGGAAGACCATCCTCGTTATATACAAAGCCTGACTGCTCAGTCATCCACTTTACAAAGATGATTCCTGCCTGCTTCTCATCATCGGAAGCATTTTTGTTGATACCGTAGCAGTAGTCAGGACCTGCAAGAGCATACTGCTTGCCACCTACTGTTACAGGGAATGGCATATATCCGATATCTGCTGCGTTATCTCCTGCAGCTTCCATCTGAGGGTAAGCCCAAGATCCAAGGACCATGCATCCAATCTCGCCTCTGTTGATCATGCCCTTGCAGCCTTCCCAGTC
>DFGW01000251.1 GCA_002372465.1 Butyrivibrio sp. UBA3740 | reverse complement strand
CCGCAGTGATTGAACACACCGTCCAAAATAACCCTTATGTCCCTCTTGTGGGCTTCTGCCACAAGCTTTGCAAAGAGTTTGTCACTGGCCTCGAGGTTCTTTTTAGAAGTTACCCTTTTGATGTACCTCTGGGCCTTCTGATTGTTCTTTTCAAACTGGGGAAGTATGTCTCCCTCGTCCTCAACAATCTTTCCAAAGTGCGGATCAATGTGATCGTAGTCCTGAACATCGTATTTGTGTGAAGATGGGGATACAAAGAGCGGATTAAAATAGATGACTTCGATTCCTAAGTCCTTTAAGTAATCCAGCTTACTGATAACACCCGAAAGGTCTCCGCCGTAGAACTCGGCAAAGTCCGCCTTGGGATCCGGATACTGGCTCCAGTCATCCACCTTCCTGACGGACAATCCGTTATAGGAGTACTCCCCATTCATTACATCGTTGGTCTCATCGCCGTTACAGAACCTGTCCACAAAGATCTGGTACATTACAGCGCCCTTGGCCCAGGTCGGAGTTGAAAATCCGGGAATAACCACGAATTTCATGCTGTCCATAATGTCTTTTACTGCGCCGCGCTTGTCGTAACGGATAAAGCTGCCATCCTTGCCTGTTATCTCGAAATAATATCTGAAGGGGTCCTTGCCGATATTTACTGAAATGTCATAATAATCAAATCCGTTATCTGTTTCAGAATGCTTCATCTTCCGATGTTCATTGCCCCAGACCAAAAGAACCTGACTGGCCTCACCCTGAGCACATCTGAATCTGAAATCAGTAATACGCCCAACATCTGGCTCTGCAGGCCTTAGATAGTCCAAGGTCATGTCATGAAAAAAAGCATCAAAGTTCATAGATTTCCTTACTTCCCTTATTTTTCCGTATAATGCAAAAAAGACAGCGGGTAAGCTGTCTTTTTTAGAGAAGGTATTTCTTTCTTATGGGGTATAGCAAAAAACTATATAATGTATTGGGGGGTTACGCATATTATAGTAGCACCCACCTATACCCGCGTAAAGACTAATACTTCACAAATTTGTCAAAAACAGCTGTTGGTTTTTGTGAAAATTGCACAATTTATATCTCAACACTTACATCTTCGGCTACCGGAAGGTCTTCGAAGAGAGCTTCAAACTCTTCTCTACCGATCTTCTCCTTCTCCACCAAAAGAGCTGCACTCTTATGGAGCACGCTCTCATACTGAAGAATTACCTCTTTAGCCTTCTTGTAGCATCTCTCGATTATGGTCTTGACCTCTCTGTCGATCTCTCCGGCCACAAGCTCTGAATGTTTCTTGGTGTGAGAGATATCATATCCGATAAAAACATCCTCTTCGTTGTCATCGTAGTTCACAACACCTATAGCATCAGACATTCCGTACTTGGTAACCATGCTTCTGGCTTCCTGCGTAGCTTTCATAATGTCACTTGAAGCGCCTGTTGTGATATCTCCAAAGACAATCTCCTCAGCTATTCTTCCGCCTAAGGATACCATTATGTCCTGAAGCATCTTGCTCTTTGTAAGGAACATCTCGTCCTTCTCAGGAAGAGGCATGGTGTAGCCTGCTGCCCCAAGACCTGTAGGAATAACAGATATTGTATGAACAGGTCCCACGTCGGGAAGAACGTGCATTAAAATGGCATGTCCTGTCTCATGGTAAGCTGTGATCTTCTTGTCCTTTTCTGAGATAACCCTGCTTCGCTTCTCTGTACCGATTCCAACCTGAATAAATGCCTTATTGATATCTGCCTGTCTGATGACCTCTCTGTCGTCACAAGCTGCATTTATTGCGGACTCGTTTAGAAGGTTCTCAAGATCTGCTCCGGTAAATCCGGCTGTGGTCTGTGCCACCTGCTTGATATCCACGTCGTCTGAAAGAGGCTTATTCCTGGCATGCACCTTAAGGATATCTTCTCTTCCGCCAACATCAGGCCTTTGAACAGTTATCTTTCTGTCAAAACGTCCGGGACGCAGGATTGCAGGATCGAGAATATCTACACGGTTGGTTGCTGCCATGACGATAATGCCTTCATTAACACCAAAGCCGTCCATCTCAACAAGGAGCTGGTTCAGGGTCTGCTCTCTCTCGTCATGTCCGCCGCCCATTCCGGTTCCACGCCTTCTGGCTACGGCATCGATCTCATCTATAAAAACAATACATGGGGAATTCTTTTTGGCATCTGCAAAGAGGTCTCTTACTCTGGAAGCACCTACACCTACGAACATCTCCACAAAATCAGATCCTGAGATGCTGAAAAAGGGAACTCCGGCTTCTCCTGCAACAGCCCTTGCCAAAAGAGTCTTACCTGTTCCGGGAGCGCCTTCCAGTAAAACGCCCTTGGGGATACGTGCACCGACTTTGGTAAACTTCTCAGGAGACTTCAAAAACTGGATGATCTCGTGAAGCTGTTCCTTCTCTTCCTGAAGGCCTGCCACATCGTTCAGGGTGACAGTGTTTTCCTCACCGGTTGACATCCTTGCCCTGCTTTTGCCGAAGTTCATCATCCGGTTGTTACCGGCCCCGGCATTTTGTGCACTTGTAAACATGGTAAACATAAAGACCATGACAATAAGCCCCACGATAATGGGGATTATGCCTGTGATCAGAACGTTATCAGAAGGTACATCCTTAACTTCAACATTGATACCGTTGGAAGCAAGATATGCTTCGATGACCGATACATCCGTTGAATAGAACACCACATCATCACTGCCGTCATTAAAGCTGACTCTCACAGATCCTGTGGGCGTCTCGGCATTGGGCGAAATGGTTACAAATCTGACCCTCTGGGCTGTAACATCGCTCTCCAGCGATTTTCTTGAATAGGTAGTAGTCCCGTTATCAGCAAGGCCTCTGCCATATTCAAGAAGTACAACAGCCACCAGAAGGACTATGACAAAAACAAAAATAGAATTAATATTTCTTGAACGATTCAACTTCGCTCTTATCCCCCTTTAACAACACTCTTTCCCAAATGATCAGTTAAACTCTACTACTCCGATGTAAGGAAGGTTTCTGTATCTCTGATCGTAATCAAGTCCGTATCCCACAACGAACTCATCAGGAATCTCGAATCCTGTGTAGTCAACCTTTACATCTGTTACTCTTCTCTCAGGTTTATCAAGAAGTGTGCAGAGTCTGATGCTGGCAGGACCTCTGTCCCCAAGCATCTTTATAAGATATGACAGTGTCCTTCCGGAATCCACGATATCCTCAACGATGATAACATGTCTGTCCTTGAGGGGCTCATCAAGATCCTTTACAATCTTAACCACGCCGCTGGACTTGGTTGAACTTCCATAGCTGGAAGCAGACATAAAGTCCATGGTTACCGGCACTGTAATGCGCTTGGCAAGCTCACACATGAAGAACACTCCGCCCTTTAAAACGCAAACCAGATGAACAGTCTCCCCGGCATAATCCTTACTGATCCTCTCTCCCAGTTCCTTGATCTTCTGATCCACTTCTTCCTCTGATAATAACTGTCGTACAGATTCAGCCATTAGTATTTCCTCCATTTGTGATAGTTATAGCCAAAATACTTCTAGTATTTTCACTTACTTTAGCATTGTCGCCCATCCGATAGCCAAGGACCCACAGGATCTTCTCTCCATCGGCAAGCACGTATAGCTTATCCCTTTGGTCCGAAGGCACCTTCGCATCAGTCAGGTATTTCCTCAGTTCCTTCCTGTGAAGGCCGTCCTCCTGCTCTATTAAGATCACGTCACCTGGTCTTTTACCACGAAAAACGACTGTTTCTATTTTATCATAATCAAACCATTTAGTATACGTTTCACGGGGAGGCTCTTTTTCTTTATCATAGGAAAACAGGGCAATCCTGGCCATACCGAAACCCGGAATTTCTATGACGGTTTCCGTATTTTCCGACACTTCCACAGGTATCTGCGGATAATCTAAAGCCTGTTTTTCCTCCGGTCCTATCGATAATTTGTTATAGCTTCTTTTGGCAATTAGTCCATAGGGAAGGTTAACCTGGGATGTTCCGCAAGTCTCCTCCATAAGTCCAAGTACCATTTCCACGTGGGTTGCGGAAATGTCCTTGCGCCCTCTGACCAAATTCTCAAAGCACATAAGAACAACATTTTCTCTGATGATCTCAGGCTCCTTTATAAGCTCCTTACAGTCAAAAACAAGGTTCTCGCCATCTTTTTTCACCAGTTTGTCAAATACCTTCAAGGCATTTTCCCTGATATACTCATCTGCCTTGGCAAAAGAAGCTGCTGCCCTTGCAATATGTTCCACGCTCTTTGCGTTTATATCCCTCTCCATGGCAGGGATCACGGTATTTCTCAGTATATTCCTGGTATGGTTGTTTTCAAGGTTTGTCTTATCCGTGCAAAAAGAAATATCTCTTTTGGCAAGGTACTCCTCTATCTCTGTGCGGTCAACTCCAAGAAGGGGCCTTATGATATTGTCCCTTACAGGCCTTATGGCGCTTCCCCCATGAAGTCCGCTCCCCCGAAGAAGGTTCATAAGCAGAGTCTCTGCCACATCGTTCTGATGATGGGCAACGGCTATGTACTTTGCCCCAAGCTCTTTTGCATACAGGTTAAAGGCATCGTACCTGGCTTTTCTTCCTGCCTCTTCCTCGGTAAGCTTTAGCTCTTTTACCATTTCCGGCACATCCACAAAGGCACACCTTAGCTCTATGCCACGCTCACGGCAGAAGCTTTTGCAAAACTCCTCGTCTTCCCCCGCTTCTTGTCTGATGCCATGGTTTAGGTGAAGAGCCACAACCTTGATCCCCAGTAGCTCCTTAAGTTCCCATAGCACATTTAAAAGAGCTGTGGAATCCGCGCCACCGGAAAAGCCCACCACCACAGTCTCTGCTCCGGTGAGCATATCATTTTTCCTTATGTAGTTCAAAACTTTTCCAGTAAACTCATCCATAGCTTTTTTATCACAAAAAGCGCAGACTCCATACGGACTCGTATTGATGTCTGCGCCATTGCCACAAAGTATCTGCTAGTTATCCGTATTTTTAAAGATGATCTCCCCCGGATAAACCAGCCCCAGCTTCTCCTTCGCTGTATCCTCTATATATTTACGCGTCTCTGTGTATCTCTCAAAGTCGGCTATCTCATCGCTTCGCTGCGTCTCGTACTCGATCTGCTCCTGTAACGATGCCTCTTTTGCCTCTAGTTCTCTGGCTTTCTGCAAAAGGCCTATACTCTTTATTGACACTACTGTCACAAGAATAAGAACCACTATGCTGGCCAGGAGAATACCGGCTCTGTTCTGGACGCGCCGCCTCTTGTAGCGTGCTCTGGTTGCCATACATTACTCCTCATTCAATAACACTGAATATCTATAATTATTGTAATACAGCCGTTTTGGGGCTGTCAATCAGATGTACCTGTAGAGATTTGTTACATCTTCCTTATGTATGGTCTCCTGAATGTCCAGTACTTCCACGGAAACATCCTTGTTGCCAAAGCCAATGGTTATCTTGTCCCCCACCTTTACTTCTGCTGAAGCCTTGGCGGGTTTGCCGTTTATCTGGACTCTCCCGGCATCACAGGCCTCGTTGGCAACGGTCCTTCTTTTAATAAGTCTTGTTACTTTTAAATACTTGTCTAGTCTCATTTTATCCTCCGGATGCAGCGCTGGCTGCATCGCTGGCCTCCTCATTATCTGTTGACGACCCGGTGCTTGCTGCATCTGATGAGTCTTCCTTTGATCTTTCTTCTGATGTATTGGTGCTTCCGCTATCTTCAGCACTGGCATCTTCCCCGGGCTCTTCTGATCCGGAATCTGTAGAAGCATCCAATGCTCCTGTTCCTCCGGAAGAATCCTCTGCTGCCGATGAATCCTCAGAGGATGCGGAATCGGCAGATGATCCCGAATCGCCCTCTGATGAAGAGTCCTCTGTGGATGCTGAATCGCTTGATGATGAGTCATCCGCGCTGGAGGATGAAGAAGCCTTGCTTGCAGCGCTGCTTGAGGATGAGCTGTCATCATCCTTTTCAATCTTGACAAGATCCGGGAAGGTGTAGTTTAAATCCACCTTATCAGAGTCAATACTTATCCTGTAGCTCTTGGTCTCATAGCCCTCCTGCTTGAGGATGACCTCGTGAGTTCCGGAAATCTTGGTCACACTGGCAGGAATCATTCCCACATAAGCGCCGTCAAAATACAGCTCAGCGCCGTAAGGCTTGTCAAAGTAGAGCTTATAGCCCTCAATGACTTTATTCCCGGGCTTTGATTTTTCCTCAGAGGAGTTGGCACTTACTGTAGAAGCCGTTGAAGCCGCAGAAGAGGTGAGATTTGAAACATCTCCCGTGGTAACTCCGATGGTGCTGCTGCCTGATCCGCTGTCCCCAAAGCCGCTGATATCACCTGTAGTACTTCCGGTTCCCGATGAATCTGAAGCAGAATCCTGCTCAAGTTCAATACTTATAACTGACTTAGGAGTCCCGATCTTAAGGTACTTATCCTGAGTCACATACCCTTCAGCCACGATCTTAAGGCTGTGATAGCCGTATTTAATAGACTGGGGAACTCCCGTTAATACCTTCTCTCCGTCCACAAATACTTCCGCTGTGTCAGGAATTATATCAAAGGTTACAAGTCCTTCCTTGGGCTTTGTAATATTGACGTTACTGGTATCCACAACCGTCTCCTGGTTGCGGCTTATATTGACCTCCTGCTGGTAGCTGGCGCCATTTCCCAGAATCTGGAGGTTATAATCTCCCTCCGGAGCACTAAGGAGCATATTGGGAGAGATCTTGTAGATAACCTCATTGTCCAGCTCAATCCATGCACCCACAAGGCTGTGATCCTCAACAGTGTCTGAAGAAAGGCTCACATATCCGTGGCCGCCGGTCACCATAACGCTGTATATCTCTTTTCCTATTCCGCTTACCGTAACGGTATCAGTAGAAAGCACGTCCTCAGCAAGGGCAAGACTTCCATCCGCCATAACCAGGGTCCTGTTGTCGATCTTGTAAACTTCACCATTTACCCTGGCGGTTCCGTCGCCCCTTACAAGCTCATGATCCCTGGTATTTTCCACAGTCCAGGCCTCATTTGACACGTTCAGGGTGGTGATATGTTTAGTGCTCTTTAAAAAGGTCACATCAACTATCTGTCCCGCTTCCAGGAGCGCGGCAGAAAGAGCTGTTCCCCTGGCATCATAGATCATGCTTGTATTGTCATAGCTCAGGGTATAGGTTTTCCCGGTGGAATGATTGCGAAAACGAATCTGTTTTCTGACAGTATCGATATCTCTTATAGCTGCAGTATCGGCCGAATCATACTTACCGATGAGAGAAACGCTGACCTTGTCTGCAGTCTCTGCTGCCCTCACTATGCTCTTTGGTGAGGAAATAAGCATAGCTGCGATCAGGGTCAGAGTAAGTAATTGCCTGAATAATTGCTTCGATTTTTTCATTTTCCCCTCGATTCAACAATCCTTTTTGAACTTACTTAGGCGCTCCGGCTCTAGCAAATACTCCTTTGTATTATGAGTTGGTTCATCAAGTACATCCATCAGCATGTTGCCAAGGATCTTCCCCAGTTCTTTGCCCGGGCTTATTCCAAGTTCAATAAGATCCCTGCCGTTGACAGCCAGGGTCTTAAGACTTAAGCAGTCTTTTCTGTCAATTATCTTCCGGTATACAGCCTTTGTATCCTCTATGAGCTTAAGCTTTTCTTGTCTCATGTAGTCGCTCTGGGCCATGGTGTCTGCATACTGTATCTCGAACAAAAGCGGGTAATCTTCTTCCCCCACTCTGTGGATCTCTTTTCTGACGTTCTTCTCGGTGGCAGGGTACCTGTCATCATGGTAAAGAATAAGATTGCATACCCTGTCCTGTGTTTCCCGGTCGAATTTAAGGCGCCTGAAAATGTTCTTAGCTATGCGCTCTCCCTCCTTGGGATGCCCATAGTAATGATTGACTCCATCTTCATCTACACTCATTGTAGCAGGTTTTCCAAGGTCATGCATCAGCATTGTGAGCCTTAAAACCCTGTCTGCTCTTATATTCTGCAGGGTAACAATGGTGTGCTCCCCCACACTGTACATGTGATGAATATTGTTCTGTGGTGTATCCATGCATCTGTCGAATTCCGGCAGTATCTCTTTTGTTATGCCAAGCTCATAAGCATCCCTTAATTTCTCGGGATGATCCGATAAAAGAAGCTTTACCAGCTCTGTCTGTATTCTCTCGGCGCTGATGTTCTTAAGAGTTGGCGAAAGCTCTTTTATAGCTTCTTTTGTCTCTTCCTCTATATCATAATCCAGCTGGGCAGCAAATCTCACGGCCCTCATGATCCTTAAGGCATCCTCAGAAAAACGCTCCTTGGGACTGCCAACACAGCGGATTATTCCCGCATTTAAGTCATCTATCCCGCCAAACCGGTCGATAAGGCCCTCTTCTTCATTGTAGGCCATGGCATTGATGGTAA
>DFGW01000046.1 GCA_002372465.1 Butyrivibrio sp. UBA3740 | reverse complement strand
GGATACGTTGATCTCCAGCATATCCACTGCTTTATCGGATAGCCTCTCCACCACATCCACGTAGTCCTCAACAGTTTTACCACATACATTTACAATGACACGGGTGTCAAAGTCTTTCAGAAACTCCAGATCTCTTTTTATGAAAAGATCTATTCCCGGATTTTGAAGGCCTATGGCATTGAGCATTCCGCCGTATACTTCAGCAACTCTCGGTACCGGATTTCCCTCCCAGGGCACGTTGGCAACGCCCTTGGTAACTACGGCCCCAAGGCGATTTAGGTCCACAAAGTCTGAATATTCCATGCCGGAACCAAAGGTTCCGGATCCTGTCATTACAGGGTTCTTAAACTTTACTCCTGCTATTTCAACTGATGTGTTCATCATGTTTCCTCTCTAATTCTACTACCGTTCACATGTCCAGGTCTCCGGCATAAAAAACCGGGCCGTCTGTACAGATTCTGGCATTCTTAACCTGTGAATGAGCGTCAACTTCCTTTGTCTTGCAGATGCAGCCAAGACAGGCTCCGACTCCGCAGGCCATTCTCTCCTCCAGGGAAATGTATGCATCTATATTATTCTCTTCAGCAAAGGCTTTGATAGCCTTGAGCATGGGCATAGGTCCGCAGGCAAAGATCACGTCGCAGGGAACATCCTTATCCTTCATGGCATCAAGAACATTTCCCTTTGTCCCTATGCTTCCATCTTCTGTGGCAATATATACAGTGCTGTATTTTGCGTAGTCCTCTGAAAGGAAGGTTTCCGCATTTCTGTAGCCCATAACTGCGCTGATACTTAAGGGTTTAGCTGCGCCCTCCATCTCCCAAAGCCTTTTTGAAGTCTCAAGAAGGGGCGGAACACCGATGCCTCCGCCCATGATAACAGCTCTTTTACCTGCTGCCTTATCCAGTGGAAAGCCATTTCCCAAAGGGCCAAGGATCATAATGTAATCCCCGGGCTGATACAGTGCAAACTCGGCAGTTCCGGAGCCAACAACCCTGTACACCAGTCTGATTGCAGAGCGCTCCCTGTCCACCTCACAGATACTTATGGGTCTTGGAAGAAGGGTGGCCTTGTTCACAGGATAAACTCCCACGAACTGTCCGGGCTTTACATCCCCTGCCATGGGTGTTTCCAGCCACATGTCATAGATGCCCTCAGAGAGCATCCCCTGGCTTAATACTTTTGCTTCTTTTTTCATCTTGTTTGACATGAGAAATCTCCTATCACTCTTCAGAGGCATATACTACTTTTCCTCTGCAGATTGTATCATATATTTTTCCGGGTAGCCTCTCCCCAAGGAAAGGTGTATTAAGAGACTTTGAAAGACTCTTATCAAAAACCCACTCCTCATCAGGGTTAAAGATTACCAGATCGGCACTTCCCCCTATTCTTATAGCGCCTGCATCAATGCCATACAGCGATGCAGGATTACAGGTCATGACAGCTAAAAGCTCCATAAGGCTCATATGCCCCGGCTTAACCAGCTCCCTGATGCCCAGTGCCAGTGAAGTTTCCAGGCCTGTGATTCCACTTGGGGCCTGGGCAAAGGGCTTGTCCTTCTCCTCTTTGGCATGTGGCGCATGGTCTGTTGCTATCATATCTATGGTGCCATCCTTAAGCCCTTCAATTATGGCAAGCCTGTCACTTTCAAGGCGAAGGGGCGGATTCATCTTGGCAAGTGTGCCATGGGTCCTTACCGCATCCTCAGTCAGTGTGAAGTGGTGGGGCGTTGCCTCCGCAAAGACCTTTACCCACTCTCTTCTAGCCTGCCTGATGAGCTCCACCGACTCCGCAGCACTGATATGCTGAACAACTATTGTTGCTCCGGTCCGTTTGGCGATGTCGATATCTCTTTTCACCATGGATATCTCGGCGTCCCTTGGAGACCCTTTAAGCCCCAGGCTTTCTGCCACTTCCCCTGCATTTATACCGTTATTGGTTATATATTTCGGGTCCTCCTCGTGGAGACTTACTACCTTGTCAAGCCTTGCTGCCTCCACACATGCCTTCTCCATTACAGTCTCATCGGTCAGAGGTTTTCCGTCATCGGTGAAAAGAACTACTCCCGCCTCTACAAGCTTTTCCATAGGCGTAAGCTCTTTTCCCTCCATGTCCATGGTGACATTGCCACAGGCATAGACGTTGATCCCGGTCCTTTTTCCCCTTTCAAGCACGTCCTTTATGGTGCCGGGGTTGTCCATGTGAGGATTAGTGTTTCCCATCATGATAACGCTGGTAAAGCCGCCTTTTGCTGCTGCCTTTGCCCCGCTTTCTATATCCTCTTTGTAGGTAAATCCCGGATCCCTGAAGTGCACGTGACCATCCACAAGTCCCGGAGCCACAACACACCCGGTGGCATCAATCTCCGTGAGGTCTTCAGACTGCGCGCCATCCATAAGCTTCATGGACACTGCTTCCCTTGCCATCTCATCCAGACTTCCGCAAAGCCCGATGCTGGCAATCCTGTCCCCATCTATTAAAATGTCGTAGAGACCATCAGTCCCTGTTGCAGGATCCATTATCCTTCCGTTTTTTATTATCAGCATTTTCCTAAGGCTCCAATCCTTAATGTTCCAATTTACTTTATCACACAATCGCAGGCTTACACCACAGCTTTCTTTTCTAAAGCTCCTCCAAGGTTGATTTAGCCCAGTAACTATGAGAAAATAATCTAAGATTTTGCGAGAATAGGAGATACATCATTATGATACGTGCCATACTGGCTGTTTTGTTTGTGGCGATATTCCTGATACTTAGTCTGCCTCTGCAAGGCGTACTCTGGATAGTGGGCAAGTTCAATCCCATGGTCAAGAGGAGAGTTTCTCTGGCCGTTGTAGGCTGGGCCTTTAACGTCGTTTCCTTCATAAGCGGTGTTAAGCGAACTGTCATCGGCGAAGAGAACGTTCCAAAGGATCAGGCTGTCCTGTATGTGGGTAACCACAGGAGCATTTTTGACATTGTAATTGCTTATCCAAGAGTACCAAATCCCACCGGCTTTATAGCCAAGAAAGAGATACTTAAGGTCCCTCTTTTAAACATCTGGATGATCTACCTTGACTGCCTGTTTTTGGACAGGAAGGACATCAGAAAAGGCCTTGAGATGGTCCTGACCGCTATTGATAAAGTAAAAAACGGAATATCCATCTTCATATACCCTGAAGGAACCAGAAACAAAACAGCTAAGCCCCTGGGCGAGTTCCATAAGGGAAGCTTTAAGATAGCCCAGAAATCCGGATGCCCCATTGTTCCTGTTGTAATGAACCACTCAGATGAAATCTTTGAAAAGCATATTCCATTCATACGAAGGACCAAGGTTGTTATTGAGTACTGCAAGCCCATCGTCATGAGCGAGCTTTCCAAGGAAGACCAGAAAAATATCGATCAGTATGTAAAGAATATTATCGAGGAAACCTACATAAAGAATCAGTCCCTGTCACTTTGACAGGCTCATAAAGCCACAAAAAAGCCGTTACGTATCATTAAACTGATACGCAGCGGCTTTAATTATTTACATCTTGCTTCCCTTGCTTCCGCCTCCAAGCTTAACTCCTTCAAGGACGTTTGTCTCGAAGGAATAAACCACCTTGTGGTTCTCTCTGTCAGCCTTAAGGGTAAGTTCTATCATATTGTCCAAAAGAGTCTCATACTTCATTCCCAGCGGTTCCCAGAGATAGAAGGAAAGGGATCCGGGGATGGTATTGATCTCATTTAAGTATACATCATTGGTATCCATATCGATCATGAAATCGATCCTGGAAACACCTGAGCAGCCAAGACAGATAAAAGCATCAACAGCCATCTTTCTGATCTTGTCTCTCATTTCGGAAGAAATCTCTGCAGGGATCTTTCTCTTAAGAGAAGCCATTCCCTTGCTTCCGCCGCTCTTGGCGCCCTTAGCTGAACCCTTGGCACCACCAATGTACTTGTCCTCAAAGCTTAAGATCTCATCTGAGTTAACAGGCTCCTCACACTCTGAAGCCTGCGCTGACTCATAGTCACCAAGGACTGAGCAGTTGATCTCCTTAAGGTTGGAGATGGCTCTTTCTACAAGGATCTTCTTGGAGAACTCAAACCCAAGATCAAGGGCCTCTAAAAGCTCCTCTCTGTCCTTAGCCACCTTGATACCGATACTGGAGCCCAAGTTAAGAGGCTTGATAATTACAGGATAGGTAAAGGCTGTCTCGATCTTAGAAACAAGGCCATCCACATCCTCGTAGTCCTTCCAGGTATAGCATTTGCAGTCAAGGACAGGAATCCCGTTGTCCTTGAGAACTGTCTTCATTACGTACTTGTTCATTCCAACTGCTGATGAAAGAACATCGCAGCCAACAACAGGAAGTCCCAAGGTTGCCAGATATCCCTGAAGGGTTCCGTCCTCTACATTGGTACCGTGTACAATAGGGAATGCAATATCAACCTGAGTGATGACATTGTTTCCAAACTTCTTCATGGGGTATCTTACTAGAGACACTCTGTCGCCATCCTTCACCCAGATAACCTGTGTGCTCTTCTTAAGCAGCTCCGGAATATGAGTATACTCCTCAATATTTCCCACAGACTCACCCACATAAAAATCATTGTTCTTGGTTATATAGACAGGGATCACATCATACTTGTCCTTGTTGATGTAACCGATTGCCTGTATGGCAGAGATGATTGAGATCTCATGCTCTGTACTTTTTCCGCCAAATAATACTGCTACTTTCAGCTTCATAAAATCCTTCTTTCACAAATCTGCAAATTCTATTACTTATAGTTGTCTGGCAGATCATTCTCTAAAAGTATAACCTTTTCTCTGCCCGCGTCAAGTTCATACATAAATGCAGATGCTTCCGTGAAGGTACTCTTTTCAAATATCTTCTCTGCGGAAAATCCTGCCTCCAGCGCTCCGCTCTTTATGGACGCACTGTTCTTGTCTCCAACAAGGATGATGTAGTCGCATACCATAGCTGCCTGGGCTCCAAAGGCCTTGTTGTACTCATCTTCCTTCTCGCCAAGCTCAACCATTCCCGGAGTAACCAGTATCTTAACGCTGTCCTCAAATAGTCCCAAAGTCTCAAGGGCAACCTTTGCTCCGTTAGGATTGGAGTTATATGCGTCATCAAGGATTGAGACATTCCCATGTCTTGTAAGCTCAAGCCTGTGTGGAACTCCTGCAAGTCTCCTAACTGCCATCCTGAGCTTGGTCATGGGAATTCCCAGACTGTTGGCAGCTGCTATTGCTCCGACTATATTCTCAACATTGTGTCTTCCCACAAGCTTGGTGGAAAACTCACCGGTTTCTCCCGATGGGGATGTAACTGTAAATGTAGTACCTGCTCCTGTGACCTTGACATCACTTGCCCTGTAATCACAGCCTTCTGAAAGTCCATAGGTTATGGCATCCGGGTACTTCATGTTCTTTCTGATGATCTCATTGTCACCGTTTACAAACTTAAGGTGCTTACCTGGAACCTTACCACCCTCCGACTTTTCTTTTGCATCAACGGCATCAAGAAGTTCATATTTGGTGCTGATAATATTCTCAAGGGAATGGAAGGTCTCAAGGTGCTGGTATCCGATGGAAGTCACGATTCCGTCGTCCGGATGAACAAAGTCCGTGATCTCTTTTATATCATGAAGGTGACGGGCTCCCATCTCGCAGACAAATATCTCATGGGTGGGCTGCATGTGCTCCCTTATGGTCCTTACGATTCCCATGGGCGTATTGTAGCTCTCAGGAGTCATCAGGACTCTGAAGCCTTCAGAAAGAAGTGTTGTCAGATAGTACTTTACGCTGGTCTTTCCGTAGCTTCCTGTGATACCGATAATGCGGAGATTCTCGTGTTCCTTCAGTATCCTGACCGCGTCGTCAATGAAGCCCTGATTGATACGGTTCTCTATGGGTTTGTTGATAAGGTTTGCAAGGGCGGGTATAAAAGGCAGCGCTGCCACATATACTGCTGCACCGATTATGATACCCACAACAATTATCACATCGCCATACTCATCCTTGCCACTTATTATCCCGTTCACAAAAAGACATGACAGCACAAAGATAAGAACAGTCAGGATAACGTAGGTAACAAAGAGCCTTTTTACCCTGTCAGTGACAACAAACTTTTTCTTAGCCTGCCTGGGAAGATAAGAAATAATAAGACCGATAAAGATTGCCAGCATGGCAAGCATCATTATTATGGGAAGTGCCATGGAAGCATAGCCTGTGGTTGAAAATGCCAGAACAAACAGCACAAGGAAGATAATATGGATTGCCACCTTCTTCCAGCTGCTCTTCAAAAACCTGAAATATCCCTGAAACTGATAGCTGGAGAGCTGAAGCATATGGGTGTAGAACCGAAGCCCCAAAAATGCCAGACAAAGTACAGGTATTAAAAAAACAAATGCAGAAATCAAAAACATAGAATATTACCTCAGATATTTATTCCCAAAAAGCTTCCCAGAATCTTGTTGTACAGATAAGGATTCTCAAGGAAGGAATAATGACCCACTCCATTAATAACAGCAAGCCCTGCCTCCGGCATCTCTTTTTCCATGATCTGTCCGTCGGAAAGAGGTGTTGCTGTGTCCTTGTCTCCCCAGATAAGTAGCGCGGGCATAGTGACAGACTTCATATAGGGCACCAGATCCTCATTGACCACCTTGACCAGTGAAGCCCTCATGACAGGAGAAGCTGCAGCGTAATCTGCGCTTCCAAACTTCTTCTGAAGCTTATCAAGAGCCCCGGGAAAGGCCTTGGCAATTCCGGTCTTTGTCAGGAGATTCTTGTATAATTTGTATCTCTTAGTGCGACTATTCTGCGCCTTGGTCTTAACGGGAAGAACTCCGGCAGCATCCGTAAGAATAACCTTGGGGATGGTAAAATCAGCCTTAAGCCGTCCATCGTGAAGTCCTGAGGCAAGCTTAATGATAACCCTTCCCCCCATGGAATGCCCGAGGAAAATTATCTCTTTCTCATCAGGGTACAAGGTCTTAATGAACTCCAGGACAAATGCCACATAGTCATCAACATTCATAGGCTCTTTGGGTTCATCGCTCTTTCCAAAGCCGGGCATATCCATAGCCACCACGTGATATTTCGCTTTGGTGAAGTTTATGATCCCGGAAAAGAGCTCTATGTTGGAGCCCCAGCCATGAAGCAGAACCAGTAGCTGTCCCTGTCCCTCATCTATGTAATTTATGTTTAATCCATTAATTGTAGTCTTCATAATCCAATTTATATTATCACACTTAACATAAATATGAAAAGCGCGTCACTTTCGGGGTCTCCAAGCAGTCCTGCCGCCCCTTCAGCTTCGTATGTCCTCTCGGTGTCATCGGTGACATAGTTCATTGCCTTGGGGTTCATTCCCATAAGGAAGTGGGCGTGGTTCTCAATGATAGTGGTGTATTCGTGGTTATAAATAATGTGGTCCGTGATGGTGAGACATCTCATATCAGCTAGAATCTTTCTGAATCTGTCATCACTTCCCATATCCGTTACTAGATAAGGCGACTTTGCAGCCTGGGCTGCTATTTCCTCAGAGCGCTTCATCAGAAGCTTCATAAGGGCTGTGCACCTCTCCACATCCACAGCCTTGTTGATGGAAAGATAGGTTACTGCCCCCAGAAAGACGTTCTCATCTGTATCAAAGAGGCTGTCAAAATCGCTTCTGGCAAAGAATTCATCCAGCACCAGATGATAGTTCTCTGCTCCCGTCGCCCTGTACAACTGCGCTGCTGCTTCGAAGGCTGCTGTGTTTTCAGAGGGACTCTGATTATTCAAAAAACAAGTCCAGGCTCTGTCTGCAGCTTTCAGGCAGGTTGTGGCAAACTCCTGATCAAACTGCTGATAGATGTAGCTGAACCTGGCAGCCGTCGATGCAAAAGAAACAGTGGCGCCAAGGTCAATGGGAGTAACATAGACCGGGGCAACAAAGACATCTCCGCCATTTGACGTATCCGTAACTGCTGCTCCGTACTCACCGCCGGTCCTTGAATCCTGCATTTTAAGGAGCCACTCCATCTCATATTTTACTTCATCAAGGATATCCGGAATATCATTGCCGCTTTCGGGGATTCCGGTATCATCAGTAAAAGACTCCGGATTCATCTCGTAAGCAAGAAGCAGATTCTCCACAATGCGGCTTCCAAGGGTGGTATCCCTTCCTGCCTGCTCATCCATATGCCAGCCACCGGACACATCAATCTGCGTATCCGGATCCTCCTGAAGTCTTGCCATGGTCGTATGGCAGGCGCTGTGAGCGTTATCCCCCGCATAGTTTTCCGAAAGAGCGATTCCGCATCTGTTTATGTAATATCTTTTACAGGCCCTGTCAAAGGTCTCTCCGTATACATTCTCTTTTATGGAAAAAGAATATGACTCGCCCACCACGTCTGTATAGATATAGTAGTCTCCCTCTTCCTTCAGGTCACTAAAAAATCCCTGGCTGTCAAACTCAGACAGCGCCTCATTGTACTGCCCCTTGACTATCTCTCCGGTGTATACCACCTCTCCGCTTTCCAGGTCACATACGTAAAAAGACTTTGGAAGATCCTCTCCTCTGAAAACCACTGTCTTTTCGGAATCAGTCTCATATCCCACCTGATCCACCATGACATTGGGGAGCTGAGCAGGTACTTCATAGTTTAAACTTACCGTAGCTACCCCCGGAACTTTTTCTGAGACTTCCGTGGGCATTTCAACAGAAGAAGCGCCACATCCAGCAGCGCTTCCCATTAAAGGTATTATTAATCCCAAAGCTCTAATTCTGTTTATGTAAGTTTTCTTAATAACCTCTGGTTTAATGTGCATTATAAATCCTTTGCAGCTGTCCTGTTATTCGTTCAAAGCCAGCCTTCATAAGCTCCTGTCTGAACTCCTTAACCAGTTCCTCCGGGCTCTGGTCATACTGCCCCGTAGAGATCAGCGGTATATATTTATCACAAATTGCTGTTATCTTCGGGAGCTGACTGTTTATCTCCGGCTTTGAGAAGGGTATCCCTTCCCAGGGATAAGCTTTTGCAACATGCTCATAGCTGTTTACAAGGCTATAATACTCATCCCATGCATAGGATGAATCCGGTGTCTCATATTCATCCCTTCTTCCCCACCAGAAATCCGTGACAATGCCATCCTTGGTCTCATTGTAACCGCTGGGCTTTTCCAGCATTCCGTTTTCAGTGGTCTTATACTGAATGCCTTCAATTCCAAACCGAAGTAGATTATAGCACTCCTGATCGTTTCTTAACATATCATAAACCATAAGTGCTCTCTCCGGATTCTTGGAATAGGCAGAGATGGCCATGGCACCATGGTTGTTGCTGACTCTCAAAAGATTTCCGTTTTCTTTTCCAAACCAAAAGAATTTCACTTCCAGGTCCGGATTTGCCACACTCACGGCAGGCTTTATAACTGTATAATATTGCTGGGTATGGTGCTGGATTACAGAAGTATCCCCGGCATAAAATTCCTGTGTGTTATCCTGGGCATGGGAGACATCGCTTCTCCATACTCCCATGGTATTCCATTTCTTCATCAGACGGGCATACTCAACAAGCTCATCGCCGCTATAGTATGGAGATACTATCTTCCCCGGCCTTTCTGCATCCTCTCCCCAAAGTCCATATGTAGTAACTTCGTATATCGGAACATATTTCCTTGTTGACATAAGATAGCCAAGAACCGGTACGGAACCTTTCCCATCATAGTCCCAGGGAAGCATTTCGGGATGATTCTCAACCACACATTCAAAATATGTATCCAGATCAGCCCAGCTTCTGATCTCAGTAAGGCCTGCTTCTCTGGCAATGTCAGCCCTGTAGATAAAGCCGTGATTGGTCCACTGAGTATACTCATTCTCCGGGATGAAATAAATATTCCCGTCGTAGGAACAGCTCTCCCACTGAGACTTGACCACATTTGCATATGTCAGGCCACAGTACTCCCTGAGCATATCCTCTGACAGGGGCATAAAATTACCCGCAATGACATTGGGCCAGGCATCCAGCCAGTCTGTGCCGGTTCCAATCAGGTCCACCCCTGTATCAGGTGATTCCACTGCCTTGTCGTAACTCAAAAGGTAGTCATCCCAGCCGATATAGTAGATATCCAGCCTTGCATTGAGACGCTTTTCCAGGATCTTGTTTAATCTTTCGATTACTTCCTCTGTCCGGCCGTTGGTGGGCTTGTCGCCAATGGTCAGATATGTGATGGTTACCGGCTTAGCAGCGAAATCTATCTGTCTTATAGCCCTTGCATCCGGTCGTCCCAGTTTTTCTTCCATGCCACATGCCATAACTGACATAAGCATGGAAAAGACAAGCAGAATTGCAACAATTCTCTTATTCACAGGCTTTACCTTTCTGCTCTTTTTCGGCTTTGTTCCTTGCTCTCAGTTCCAGAAAAAACTTTTTCAGAAGCTCGCTTGATTCCTTTTGCAAAACTCCTTTTTTTACATTTACCTGATGATTGAAATCATGGTTGTTTAAAATATCCATGACTGACCCTGCGCATCCGGCCTTAGGATTCTCTGCAGCCATTATCACCTCGGGGATCCTTGCCTGGACAATGGCTCCGGAGCACATCTGGCAGGGCTCAAGAGTAACATAGAGCTTACAGCCTTCAAGTCTCCAGTCCTTCATTACCTTGCCCGCCTTTTTGATGGCAGTTATCTCTGCATGAGCCAGTGGAGTCTTATCAGTATTTCTTCTGTTATAGCCTCGCCCGATTACCTTGTCCTCATATACTATGACACAGCCAATTGGCACTTCACCCAGTTTATACGCCTTCCTGGCCTGGGCAAGCGCTTCTCTCATGTATTTTATATCTTTCTTTTCTTCTTCAGTTAAAGTGTTATTTGACATAAGATTAAAAAATAAGTATAGTTATAGAGCGGTTTTGTAAAGGGTGTATGTAGCAGTCCTTCCGTGTAAGAATGGGTCTTATGCAATGGAAATCTGCGAACCGTGTCAGGTCGGGAACGA
>DFGW01000058.1 GCA_002372465.1 Butyrivibrio sp. UBA3740 | reverse complement strand
TATATAATTACGACAGAGTACCGCTTATCATAGGCCTTTTGGTGCTGTTCTTCTTGTCGCTTGCAATTATAGGCGGCTTACAGGGAATAAAGGCATTTGCAGGACTTATATATACCATCCTGTGCATATTCGGAATTCTACTGCCTTTGTCTCTCAAGGGAGTTCCTGCGATTCCTCTTACCTGCCTTATCATACTGATTACCAGTTCTGTTTGTTTCTATCTGATAGGAGGCATCAGTAAAAAGACTGTGGCAGCTGCCCTGGGGTGCTTTGCAGGAGTTCTGATTGCAGCGTTATTAGGGCAGGTAGCAGCAAATATTGCCGGTATCACTACATTTCAGATGGATGAGGCAGAAGCTCTTTTGCTGGCAAAAAGTACTTCGAACCTCAGGATGCGTGGCCTTTTCACCAGTGGAATCCTTATTGCAGCCATGGGCGCAGTAATGGATATAGCAATGTCGATTGCATCGGCACTGGAAGAGGTATATAATGTGAGTCCTGACAGAGATGCAAAACAACTTTTCAGATCAGGCCTTAACATCGGACGTGATGCCATGGGAACAATGGCAAATACGCTGGTCCTTGCTTATGTAGGAAGCGCGCTTAACATGTGCGTGCTGATCTACTCTTACGGAGTAGGATTAAGGCAGCTTCTTGATACTGACTTTGTAGCCATTGAGGTTATAAGGGCCATGGCAGGCAGCATTGGAATCATATGTGCTGTTCCCTGTGTGTCATTGATAGCTGCACTACTTTATACTTCAGGCTCTGGTCGCAAATAGGATTTATGAGACTCACGGAATATGACTACTACTTTTGAGACCGGTAACAGAGAAGAAGCAATTAAATACAAATTCACACTGAAGGAGTGCCTGTTTGGTGACAGGACCTTTTACAGAAGAGTGGCTATGGTTGCAGTTCCCATGATAATTCAGAATACTCTGAGCAACGTCGTGGGTCTGCTTGACAATGTCATGGTGGGACAGCTTGGAACTAATTCCATGTCCTCCGTGGCAGTTGTTAACCAGCTGCTCTTTGTTTTTTACCTGTGTATATGGGGATCTTTGGCAGGAGCCGGAATATACAGCACCCAGTTCTTCGGAAAAGGGGATATGGAGGGTGTGCGCTATGCCATAAGGTTTAAGCTCCTTGATGCCCTGATAATAATGGTGATTGCGGGAATTGTATTTTACAATTTTGGAGCTGACCTTATTTCGCTTTATATAACTGCGGATACTCCCTCTGCTGATAAGGCTGAGATAATGGGCTTAGCCGTATCCTACCTGCGGATCATGATGATAGGTCTTATACCTTTCAGTCTCACGCAGGTTTACGCCAGTGCCATGAGGGAGTCAGGCAGGACTACACTGCCTATGGTGGCCAGTATGGTAGCCATGGTGGTTAACTTTGTGTTTAACGCACTTTTGATCTTTGGTCTTTTAGGATTCCCGGAACTTAAGGTAGAAGGTGCTGCGATAGCAACTGTTATTTCAAGATTTACGGAATTTGCCATAGTGCTTATCGGAGCTCACAGACCGGGCTCCAGATACAGCTTTTTTAAGGGACTATACAACAACTTCCATATTCCGCTATCTCTGGTATGGCCCATTTTGTCCAAGTGCCTTCCACTTCTTATGAACGAATTTCTCTGGAGCCTTGCCCAGGCAAGCCTTCTCCAGGCATATTCAGTGCGAGGTGTTCAGGTGATAGCTGCCATGAACATCAGTGGTACCATATCACAGATTTTTAACGAGGTATTTTTGTCCATAGGAAATTCTTCGGGAATCATAGTGGGACAGGAGCTTGGAGCAGACAGGCTTGTTTCAGCCAGAAGAAGCGCCTGGAGAATGGCATCCCTTAGCATTATGAGTACCTTTGTAATGGGCTCTTTACTTGCCCTGGCTGCGCCTGTCATTCCGCAGATATACAACACCACTCCGGATATAAGGCAGCTTGCCACAAGATGTATATGGGTTGTTGCTACTGCCATGCCCATAAATGCCTATGCTAATGTGTCATATTTCACCATGAGATCCGGCGGAAAGACTGCCATTACATTTATCTTTGACAGCTGTTTTGCCTGGACCATAACTGTGCCTGTGGCTTATATCCTCAGCAGATTTACATCTCTTCCGGCACTGAACATCTTCATGATCGTGGCATATTCTGAAATGCTTAAATGTATCATAGGCTTTTGCCTTGTGAAGAGCGGAATCTGGGTAAGAAATATCGTTAAGACTGCATAAAAAAAAGAGTTAGTGGAAAACGTTCGAAGCGTATCCACTAACTCTTTTTTATGGTGTTACATACTTGGCCATGATCTCCATCAGCTCTTTTTGCTCTTCCTCAGTGAGATTATCCTTGGCATATTCCATAAGTCCTTCGGAATCGCCGTTTGAGATGTAAGACTGAACCTCTGTCATGGAATCAAGTGTCACGTTTTCAGCAATGATCTCTGTTACCGTATCCTTGTCTTCCGGAGACATTGACTCAACAACCTCTTTTACAGTGCCGCCCTTGGACTCGGCGTAGGAATCAATAGCTTCGCTTACAATTGCTTTCTTTAAGGGACTTGCTGTGGACTTTTTGGTTGTCTGCTCGGTTGCTGCAACAGAGCTTTCCACGTCTTTTTTAATCGTATTCCTGCTGATAAGGAAAATGGCTCCTATGGCAAGAATGATAGCAAGCGTTATTATAAATGATTTAAAAGCTTTCATGATAATTTCCTTTCACAGTTCTTAAGGTTACATTTAGGAAGAACTGGTATATTATTGTTGTAACCTAAAGAATTATAGGCGACCTTTTACGATATGTCAAAAGAGTGCTACAGGGCTTGAAAAGAGAGAGCAACTAATGAAAAAAACAACTAATAGACAAAAACTTCATAGAATAACAGGACTATTTCTGAGCATCTTCATGCTTATATCTGTGGCCGGATGTGGCCGCGCCAATATTCAGGAGAACCAGACCGCAGAAACGCAGACTGTAGATGCACAGGCGGCTGAACCTTCGTCAGAGACAGATACATCCTTCCAGCAGGTGGTCACAACTTCTGATTCTACGCAGGTCCTGACCATCACCTGTCTTAAGGAAGGAGCAGCAGATGCCTTTGTTCTCATGACTCAGGATCACGTGACCATAATCGATACCGGCCTTGAGAAGAAGGCGGATAAATTGGTTGAGTTCCTTACAGAGCAGGGTGTTACTAAGGTGGACGAGCTTATAATCACCCACTATGACAAGGATCATGTTGGAGGCGCTGACCATATCATTGATGAGTTTGAGGTGGGATGTGTCTATACCACCTACCAGAGCAAGGAGTCGGATGACATCACTTCCTACCTGGCGGCTTTGACAAATGCCGGGCTTTCTGAGACTGTTGTAACCCAGGAGGCTTCCTTCAATGCTGGCGATGTCTCTTTTACCATATATCCGCCCCAGAGCAGGGCTTACATGGATAGTGAAAGCAACAACTCATCTCTTGTCATAAAGGTGAGCCTTGGAGAAAATTCCATGCTTTTTGCAGGGGACGCAGAAGGGGAGAGGATAAAAGAGCTTTTGGCAACCTCTGACCTTCAGTCCACTATCCTTAAGGTGCCGCACCACGGAAGGCTTGCAGCTAATACCGCCCAGCTGGTGGAATATGTGGACCCTGATTATGCCATCATAACCTCCGGCAACTCAGAGACCGAGGATCAGGAGGTTCTGGATATCTTAAGCGAAAACGGAGTGGAGACCTACCTTACAAAGAATGGAAATATTACCATTACCCTCACCGCGGATTCTGTGAATATAGTTCAGTAAAGGCCCTAAAAGCCGGTTTCCTTAATAGTGGAGCCGGCTCTTTTTTTACTTCCAATTTCTGCCTAAAAATAGTAGAATTGTAGTGTTATGGACCTGTTTGAATATATGCGCGAAAGTAATATGGAAAAAGAATCTCCGCTTGCCGCCAGGATGCGTCCAAGGACCCTAGACGAGGTAGTTGGACAACAGCACATCATTGCCCGGGACAAGCTTCTTTATCGTGCAATTTCGGCAGACAAGCTAAGCTCCATCATTCTCTACGGACCTCCCGGGACAGGAAAGACCACCCTGGCAAAGGTCATAGCTAATACCACCAAGGCAGAATTTATGCAGATAAACGCCACCATAGCCGGCAAGAAGGACATGGAAGAGGTGGT
>DFGW01000068.1 GCA_002372465.1 Butyrivibrio sp. UBA3740 | reverse complement strand
ATCTCCTTCATCATGAAGTGCTCAAATCCACCCTTTTCTGCTGCCTCAGCTGAGAAAGTAACGGTTGTCACTTCCTTCTCTACTTCATCACCGTCAAGGTTGAAGAATGTAACCTCTCCGGCTCTGATCCTTGCCATCTCCATGTTCTCGATGTAGTAAACATCTCTTGTATACTTGAGAATGGCCGGAACGTCTGATGCTATGAAGGACTCCTCTCCCTGAACACCGATGATCATGGGAGACTGCTGCCTTGCAACATAGATCTCACCCGGATAATCCTTGAACATTACTTCAAGGGCATAGGAACCACGTACTCTCACCAGTGTCTTGGCGATGGCATCGATAGGTCCTACCTTGTATTTCTTGTAGTAGTAATCAACAAGCTTGATCAGAACCTCTGTGTCAGTATCTGAATAAAACTTGTAATTATGTCTGATAAGCTTCTCTTTAAGTTCCTGGAAGTTCTCGATAATACCGTTGTGAACTCCGACAACTTCAGATTCAACTTCCCCGGAGCCTGAACCTGTACAGTTGCCACTCACATGAGGATGAGCATTGATAAGGCTTGGTGCACCGTGGGTAGCCCATCTGGTATGTCCAATACCGCAGTTACCTGAAAGGGCTGATCCACCATTGGTCTTGTTGGAGAGGTTCTCCAGCTTACCAACTGCCTTAACAACTACTGCCTTATCTGCGCCGTTTCTGACAGCAATACCGGCAGAGTCATAACCTCTGTACTCGAGTTTTGAAAGTCCATCAAGCAGAATGGGTCCGGCCTGCCTGTGTCCTATATATCCTACTATTCCACACATACTAAATCACTCCAAATGTCCTTTTTTATGGATCACTTCAATAACCTGATCCACATACTTTTCGCAGATCTCATCGCTCTCTGCTTCTACCATTACACGAATAACCGGCTCAGTTCCGGACTCTCTTACAAGGATACGTCCCTTATCTCCCAGAGCCTTGGCAACATCATCAACTGCCTTTATTACATCAGGGTCATTCTGTGCATCAGGTTTGCTCTTAACGCGAACGTTCTTAAGAACCTGAGGATAGAATACAACAGGAGCTGCAAGCTCGCTCATTGGCTTTTCCTTTGCCAGCATAACTTCCATCATCTTAAGGCTGGTAAGAATACCGTCACCGGTTGTTGCATACTTGGTGAAGATGATGTGACCGGACTGTTCTCCGCCCACACGGTGGCCATAGGTTACCATGTTCTCGTAAACATACTTGTCGCCAACCTTGGTCTTCTCGTACTCAATTCCTACTTTATCAAGAGCCTTATAGAGGCCGAAGTTACTCATTACGGTTGTAACAACCTTGTTGTTGGCAAGAGCTCCTCTTTCCTTCAGGTACAGACCATAGATGTAGATGATATGGTCACCTGTAATAACATTGCCCTTCTCGTCAACAGCAAGACATCTGTCAGCGTCACCATCAAAGGCAAAACCTACATCAAGGCCCTTCTCAACAACAAACTTCTGCAGATGCTCGATATGTGTAGATCCGCAGTCTGTATTGATATTAAGTCCGTCAGGTTCATTGTTGATCACATAGGTCTTAGCTCCGAGAGCATCAAATACTGCCTTGGCGATCTGCCAGGAAGCACCGTTAGCGCAGTCAAGTCCAACCTTCTTGTCCTTAAAGCTGAACTTGGAGTTGGAAATAAGGTAACCTACATAGCGGTTTCTTCCGGCTACATAGTCAACTGTTCTTCCGATCTCTGCCCTTTCTGCTACAGGAATAGTGATCTTGCCGTCGATGTAATCCTCAACACGAAGGATTGTCTCCTCGTCCATCTTCTCGCCATTGCCGTTAAAGAGCTTGATGCCGTTGTCATAGAACGGATTGTGAGAAGCGGAGATCATGATTCCGCAGTCAAAGTCATCAACTCTTGTGATATAGGCAACTGAAGGAGTTGTGGTAACGTGCATGATATAGGCGTCAGCTCCGCTGGCCATGAGGCCTGTGCAGAGAGCATACTCAAACATGTAGCTGCTTCTTCTTGTGTCTTTTCCGATAACTACCTTGGCTTTCTTGCCATGATTTGCACCATAGTACCATCCAAGATATCTTCCAATCTGTACTGCATGCTCAAAGGTAAGGTTCTTGTTAGCCTCTCCTCTGAATCCATCTGTACCGAAATATTTACCCATTTATCTTTCCTCCTTATGGATGATCTCTCCACTGTTCTTGTAGATAGAATTCTCAGGAACAACGCCTCTTACACAGGAAGTAGGATAAACGTTGGAATTACGTCCGATAACTGTACCGGGGTTGCAAACTGAATTGCAGCCAACTTCAACATGATCGCCCAGCATAGCGCCAAACTTCTTCATGCCGGTCTCAATATTCTCAGTTCCATTGTGAACAACTACAAGCTTCTTATCACTCTTTACATTGGAAGTAATGGAGCCTGCTCCCATGTGTGAGTAATATCCGAGGATACTATCACCTACATAGTTATAATGCGGAGTCTGAACATGATCAAATAAAATAACATTTTTAAGCTCAACACTGTTTCCAACTACGCAGTCAGCACCAACCAAAGCCGATCCACGGATAAATGCACCGTGACGAACCTCGGTATTAGGCCCGATGATACATGGGCTTCCAAGATAAGCGCTCTCAAAAACAGTTGCGCTCTTGTGTACCCATACATTCTCCTTAACCTCTGTATAATCATCTCCAAGCTTTGGTCCAAGCTCAAGGATAAAGTCCTTGATACCCTTCAAAGCTTCCCATGGATATGTAAACTGGCGAAGATAATCTCCTGCAAGAGTGTGGTCAAGATCATAAAGATCAGAAATAGTATACATAATATCAGAGCCTCTCTTTCTTTTCAATATCCAAGAAATACTTGTAGGTATCTACTGTAAGTTCTCCGCAGGCAGGCTCGTCGCAGGCGATGATAGCGCCATTGTGCATCTGAAGAGCACTGCAGGTCCACTTGGAGCTTACAGGTCCCTCCACGGTTGCTGCAAGGGCTCTTGCCTTGTTGTGTCCGTTGATGAGGATCAGTACCTCTTTTGAATCTGTGACAGTACCAACACCAACAGAAAGAGCCTGGGCGGGAACTGCCTCAGGATCATTGCCAAAGAACCTTGAATTGACGATCCTTGTGTCTGTAGTCAGATCCCTTACGCCTGTGCGTGAAGCAAGGCTTGTGAAAGGCTCATTAAATGCTATATGTCCATCAACACCGATACCACCCATGAACAGGTCAATGCCGCCATAGGAAGCAATCTTCTTCTCGTAGTCAGCGCACTCTTTTACCGGATCCTTGGTCATGCCGTTAAGAATGTTGATATTCTCAGGCTTCATGTCAACCAGATGATCAAAGAAGTTATCATGCATGAAATACCAGTATGACTGGTCATGCTCGCGAGGAAGTCCCAGATACTCATCCATATTGAAGGTTACAACATTGGCAAAAGAAATCTCTCCTGCCTTGTTCATTCTTACAAGCTCCTTATATACTCCGATAGGGCTTGAACCGGTTGGAAGACCAAGAACGAAAGGACGATCCTTTTCAGGTCCCTGATTGTGCTCCTCTATGCGCATCTTGATGTAGCCGGCAGCCCAGAGGCACATTTTCTCATAATTGTCCTGAATAACTACTCTCATAAGTGTATTCCTTTCTATTATTAGAATGCATTAGAATAATTATAGAGTTTCGGCCCACCTTAGTCAATAAAGAGGCTTTACGCTGATTTGACAAGTTGTTACGTCTTGTGTAAAATTTTGTACGCAATGAAGAAGAACAGCAACAATATCAGTAACTTAATACTACTTTCAAGTTTCGCGGGAGTTTTATCAATTGTGGCAGCTATATGCGCCGTATCCGACAGAGAGACAATTAACCTCTCCAGCACAGCTCTTTGCAGCATTGAAATAGTTGATTCCATGGCTTCCTCCATTGAGGCAGCGACCACAGAGGCTGTAGCGGGCATCAGTGAAGAAGAAGGTGACACTGTCAGCGTTTCGTCAAAAGAGGCAACGGCTTCCCTTGAAATGCCAAAGACAGTATATACAGTAACCGAGTACGAATCTCCCGTTACAATGTATACCAGCGATACCGTCAATGTCAGATCCGGCGCAGGAACCGACTACGACAAATTAGGCAAGCTTCGTTGGGGGAGCGAGACTCTTGTTACCGGCGTGACAGACAATGGCTGGTACGAGGTTTCCTACGACGATACAACCGCTTTTATCATGGGTGATTATATCGTTCCGGAGCTTCCCGGTACTCCTATCGTATTCGTGGGAGACTCAAGAACGGTTCAGATGCAGATGGCTGTCGGTTCCACTGACAAGGCCTACATCGCCAAAGTAGGCGAGGGATACAACTGGTTTTTAAACACTGCTCTTTCAGAGATTCCGCACTACGCAGGCAATGGCACCACCATGATCATCAACTTCGGTGTCAATGACCTGGCCAATGCAAGCAAATATATCAGGCTTGTCAACAGTAACATTGATGCCTGGACAGAGGCCGGGATCACTGTATATTATGCAGCTGTTACCCCTGTGGGAGGCAATGCATCAGTATCCAATTCCCAGATTGAAAGCTTCAACGCCAGAATGCAGTCAGAGCTTGATCCAAGAGTCCGTTGGCTGGACGGTTACACCTATCTGACCCAGACAGGCTTCAGCAGCGCGGACGGACTTCACTATAACTCAGATACCTACAGAAGCCTTTATTCATATTACATGTCAGTAATAACACAGGTTTAAATAATTTAAGCCCTGAGCATGGAGAAGTGTTGCAAACTTCGGGAGACTACAGTTCACCAATATATAATTGACAAACCACTATCACATGAGTATAATAATCTTTGCGACTGCCGAAAGGCATAGTAAGCTGTTGTAGCACAGTCGGTAGTGCGTCGCATTGGTAGTGCGGAGGTCACGAGTTCGATTCTCGTCAGCAGCTTTTCTAAAAAGCCTTGTTTATACAAGGCTTTTTTTATGTCATCAGACAGGCTTTTTTATTTATTAAGGTGATTTATGTATCAGATCATGTCTGTGGAAGAAGCCGTCGGCCTTATCAGGGACGGCGACTGCATCTGCGTTAATTCTTTTGTCGGGATCGAAAATCCCGTGGCTCTTCACGAAGGTATCTACGAGCGTTTTAAAAAGACGCATTCCCCCTCCCACCTGACGATGGTCTCGAGCGCCGGCTTCGGCGTATGGGATGAAAACAGAAACGCGGAAGGGTATATCCGTGAAGGTGCGGTGGACAAACTGATCTGCGGCCATTTCGGGGCGATGCTCAGTACAAAGAAGATAATTCTCGAGGACCGTTTTGAGGCTTACAATCTGCCTCTGGGATGCTTCTCCCATGCGATCAGGGCCCAGGCGGGCGGACTGCCGGGAGCACTCTCGAAGGTCGGCCTGGATATCTTCGTGGATCCGAGAAATGAAGGCCCGGGCATCAACCGTC
>DFGW01000168.1 GCA_002372465.1 Butyrivibrio sp. UBA3740 | reverse complement strand
TCCGGTGGTCATGCAGATGGAGGCCCTGGAATGTGGAGCTGCCTGTCTTGACATGATCCTTGCCTACTATGGCAGATGGATTGCCCTTGAACAGGTAAGGCTTGATTGTGGTGTTTCAAGGGATGGATCAAACGCCAGAAATATCCTTAAGGCTGCCAGAAACTATGGATTATCAGCTGCCGGCTATAAGATTCCTGCTAAGGCCATGAGGACCAATGGAACATTTCCCTGTATTATTCACTGGGATTACAATCACTTTGTCGTTCTTTGCGGTTTTAAGGGCAACAAGGTATGTATAAATGACCCTTCCAGGGGAACTGTCTATATTTCGAGCGAGGAATTTGAAAAGAGTTACACAGGAATAGCTCTTTTGTTTGAACCCACTGAAAACTTTGAAAAAGGTGGAAAACGTAAGAGCATTTTTTCTTTCGCGTACAAGAGACTACAGGATGCAAAGGCTGCAGTTATCTTTACTGTGGCAGTAACCATGATCTCTTACGCTTTCACGGTTATCAACCCGTTTATTTCCCAGATGTTCATGGATAATATCCTCACCCAACGAAATGAATCTCTGTATTCGGTCTTTCTGGTTCTCGTAATGGCGCTGGCCCTGATACAGATCGCTGTTTCCTGGGTGGCAGCCATTTATTCCCTCAAGATTGACGGAAAACTGGCTATCAACGGAAGTACCTCTTATATGTGGAAGGTACTAAGGCTCCCGATGGAGTTCTTTTCCCAGAGAATGTCCGGAGATATCCTTATGAGACAGTCAACCAATGAGGAGATAGCAAGTACCATCGTTAATACACTGGCACCTCTGTGCCTGAATACAGTCATGATGGTATTCTACTTCGTCATAATGGTCAGGTATTCTGTACCTCTGACGATTCTTGGTATTTTTACCGTTATGATAAACCTCTTTGTTTCAAAAATAGTTTCCGACCACAGGATAAATGTTACCCGCGGAATGATGGTTGATAAAGGAAAGCTTTCCACTGCAACGCTTTCAGGTATCAGCATGATCGAGACCGTCAAGGCCAGCGGCGCAGAGAACGGCTTTTTTGAAAACTGGCTCTCTATAAAGGCTGATGTTGATGAGAAAGAAGTCCAGCTGATGCGCAAGGACATCTACCTTGGTGGGATTCCTGCCATGGTTGCGTCCTTTGCCAACTACGCGATCCTTATAGCCGGTGTTTTCCTGGCGATAAACGGACAGTTTACCATCGGTATGATCACAGCCTTTCAGGGCATTCTCTCCAACTTCATGGTGCCTGCCCAGACGCTTACCAATGCAGGACAGACCATGCTGGAGATGCGTACCGAGATGGAACGTGTTGAGGACGTTATGAGCTACAAGTCTGACGAATACGCAGACAGAGAGGACGATATGTCCCATGTCTTTGAAAAGCTCTCCGGCCAGATCAGTATCAAGAACGTATCCTTCGGCTATTCAAGACTTGATGAGCCATTTATCAAGGACTTCAGCTTAGAGCTTACCCAGGGTAAAAGAGTTGCCATCGTAGGCGGAAGTGGATGCGGAAAGTCAACTGTATCCAAGCTTGTTTCGGGACTGTATAAGCCCTGGAGCGGAGAGATCCTCTTCGATGGAAAGAAAATCGACGAGATCGACAGGAGCACTTTTACCGGATCCGTAGCAGTGGTTGATCAGGACATTATCCTCTTTGAGGACACCATAGAGAACAACATCAAAATGTGGGACGAGTCCATAGAGAACTTCGAGATGATTCTTGCAGCCAGAGATGCCCAGATCCACGATGACATTGTCAGAAAGCCCGGAGGCTATCAGCACAGGATAGTTGAAGGAGGAAAAGATCTCTCAGGCGGTCAGAGACAGCGCCTTGAGATTGCAAGAGTCCTTGCCATGGATCCTTCCATTGTTATCCTTGATGAGGCGACAAGTGCCCTGGATGCCAGGACCGAGTACCAGGTGGTCAATGCCATAAAGAATCGTGGAATAACCCTTATCATAATCGCGCACAGACTCTCCACCATAAGGGACTGCGATGAGATAATAGTCCTGGACAAGGGCAGCGTAGTTGAGAGGGGTACTCACGAAGAACTTATCAGCAAGGGCGGATATTACAGCGCTCTTGTATCTAATGATTAAAGGGGAGCTTATAAGTGGGCTGGTTTGACGAACAGATAAGACTTAGAAAAAGAATAGATGATGAGCTCTACCAGAGATCCTATGAGAACATTGCAAACAGGGTTCTGGGACAGATGATCGGACAGCGGGATGACAAGACTCTGCTTAAAAATGCTATAGAGCAGATTTTACGCTTTTATGACTATCCCAAGGTTGAGATTCCCATGGGGATAAAAGATCCTTTGGAGCAGATAGAGTATGCGGCCAACACCGTGGGCATGATGAAGGCCAATATCAAACTGAAGGAAGGCTGGTATACAGACTGCTTCGGACCTATCATCTGTTTCATGAAGGAGGGCAATCTGCCGATAGCTCTTTTTCCGTTGGGCTTTGCAAGGTATTACTATAAAGACCCTGTCACCGGAAAAAGAGTGATCCTCTCCAAAAAGACAGCAGATCTTTTCCAGGAGGATGCTGTGGCATTTTATGAGCCACTATCCCTTAAGCAGCTGGGGATTCCGGATCTTCTGAACTATATGAAAAAGCGCATAAGTCACCATGACGTAACTTACTTTATCGTGGCGACTCTTATAGCTGTTATTGTGGGAATGATACTGCCTTTCCTCTCCGAGATGATGACAGGCCCCATTCTTGCGAACAAGAACTATACAATATTTACTGTAGCGACCATAACCATGGTGACGGTCATATTCATGACCTGGCTGTTCAACGCCCTGTCCCAGGCTGTTGCCCAGAGGGTTGAATGGAAGGTGACGATTCCTGTTGAGCAGGCAGTGATGCAGAGAATCTTGACGCTTCCTGTTCCCTTTTTCAGGCAGTACAGTGCAGGTGAGCTCTCATCCAGAGCAGAGAGCATCAATTCTGTCTGCCAGATACTGATAAATGATGTATTTGCCCTGGGAATTACGGCAATTGCCTCCCTGGGATATGTTTTCCACATCACTGAGTTTGCACCGGAGCTGGCAATTCCTGCCCTGATAGTTATCGGTCTTACGGTCATCCTGTCCACAGTTGCCACTCTTATGCAGATGGGGATCATCAGAAAGAGGATGGAGATTGTTGCCAAGGAGACAGGCCTTAGCTACGCGATAATAAACGGTATTCAGAAGATCAAGCTGGCAGGAGCGGAGAAAAGAGTGTTCGCCAAGTGGGCAGACAGCTATGCAGAGGGAGCAGCCCTCGCCTACAATCCACCCTTCTTTCTTAAGATAAACGGAGCCCTCAGTACCGGCATATCACTACTTGGAACCTTTGCCTTCTATGCCATTGCGATCAAGTCAGATATCAGTACCTCAGAGTACTACGCCTTCAATATTGCCTACAGTGTGCTGTTTTCAGCTTTTTCACAGCTGTCCACCGCATCACTTTCCATATCCAGGATCAAGCCCGTTCTTGACATGGCGGAGCCTATCCTTAAGGCAGAGCCGGAAAAGACACTTAAGAAGGATATGGTCACAAAGCTCAACGGAAGTATTGAAATGGACGGAGTATATTTCAGATATTCCGATCAGACTCCCTATATCCTTGAGGATTTCAGTCTGAAGATCAGGGCGGGAGAGTACCTGGGAATCGTTGGAAAAACAGGCTGCGGAAAGTCCACGCTGGTGCGACTTTTACTTGGATTTGAAAAGCCGGAGAAGGGTGTAGTCTTCTATGATGGAAAGGACATTGAGAGGATAGATCTTAAGTCCCTCAGGAGAAAGATCGGTTCCGTTATTCAGGACGCCAAGCTCTTTTACGGTGATATATTCCAGAATATTGCCATTGCTTCAGAAAAGCTGTCCATGGAAGAGGCGTGGGAAGCTGCAGGGGTGGCGGGAATTGCTGATGACATCAAGGCTATGCCCATGGGAATGCACACCATCATCTCAGAGGGCCAGGGAGGAATCTCCGGAGGCCAGAGACAGCGTATCCTCATAGCAAGGGCCATCGCTCCAAAGCCTAAAGTCCTGATATTTGACGAGGCCACAAGCGCCTTGGACAATATCACCCAGAAGCAGATATCCTCAGCCCTGGATGAGCTGAAGTGCACCAGGATCGTCATAGCCCACAGGCTTTCAACCATTAAGAACTGCGACAGGATCATCGTACTTGATGGCGGAAAGGTGGCTGAGTCAGGCAAGTACGACGAACTTATAGAGAAAAAAGGTATTTTCTATGACCTTGTTGAGAGACAGCAGCTATAATCGAAAGATTATAGCTGTTTATTTTGCGGGATTTGCATTTTTACCCTTTCTTCGTTTATTATAGAATGAACATATAAGAGAACAGTAAACGTTTTCGACTATGAGGAGGAAAAAGAGATGTGGAACAGACAACAGATTAAAGAAACCGGAAAACTAAGCATGAAGAGGAACTACTGGAACTCAGTGCTGGTTGCATTTATCGCTTCTTTATTTGCAGGAGCGTCAGCAGGAGTCGGAAGGTCAGTTGGTAATTCTTCTGCCTATAAAGAGGATTTGGAATCTTCAGGTCTTTCAGGCATCAACTTCGATGATCCTGAGATGATCGCAGTCCTTATGATCATCCTTGGGGTAATCGGTGTGATCGCACTTATCTCCTGTGTATTGAAGTTACTTGTTTTCGATCCGCTTAAGGTAGGATGCAACAGATTCTTCGTACATAACCAGAGTGAGAATGCTCCGGCAGGTGATGTGACTCATGCATTTAAGACCAATTACGCTCACACAGTTTTCGCTATGTTCCTGAGCAACCTTGTTATCGGACTTGGATTCCTGTGCTTCTTTATACCCGGAATCATTCTCACCTATTCATATAAACTGGTTCCCTATATTCTGACTGAAGAGCCGGACCTTGGTGCTGTAGAGGTACTTAAGAAGTCAAGAGCCATGATGAAGGGACATAAGTGGAACTACTTTGTATTCGAACTTTCATTCATTGGATGGTACTTACTTGCAATACTTACATGTGGAATTCTTAGTCTCTTCTATGTAAATCCTTACTATTGCAACGCAGCCGGAGCGCTTTACATTGCAATCAGGGATAATTACAACGGTTACACACAGGGCGGAGTTGTAGAAACACCAGCAAACTAAAAAAATCAGTATTTTTTAGATAATTTGGGCAGCCGTTCTATCAAAGGAGCGGCTGCCATTTGAGGTTTATAATGAGAAAACTCGTTGAGATAAAAGATGTCAGCAAAATATATAATCCCGGAGAGAATGAGGTAAGGGCCTTAAACCACGTAACACTCTCCATTGGACAGGGAGAGTTCGTGGCCATAATCGGACAGTCCGGTTCAGGCAAATCCACACTTATGAATATGCTCGGATGCCTTGATACTCCCACCAGCGGTAAGTATTATCTTCATGGTCAGGATGTGTCCCACATGACAGATGATGAGCAGTCAGATGTCAGGAACAGGGAGATAGGCTTTATTTTCCAGGGATTTAATCTGATCCCGTCTCTGACAGCACTTGAAAACGTTGAGCTGCCTCTGATCTACAGAGGTGTTGGTAAGAAGGAGAGGGAGAGACTTGCAAATGCTGCCCTCAACAGCGTGGGACTTGAAAAGAGAAAGACCCACAGGCCCAATGAGATGTCCGGTGGACAGCAGCAGAGAGTTGCCATTGCCCGTGCCATTGCCCAGGCTCCGCCTATACTTTTAGCGGACGAGCCTACAGGTAACCTTGACACCGGCTCAACAAAAGAGATAATCAGAATAATAAAGAGGCTCTACCATGAAGGCAGAACCGTTATTATAATCACGCATGATCCTGGGATTGCCAAGCAGGCAAAGAGGATCATAACCATATCCGATGGAATGATACAAAGTGATGTCATGAATCCTGATTATAAGGATGAGATTTAAGGGAGGAGTAGTAATGTCAGACAAAAGTAAGCTTGATACCGAGGTTAAGATAGACCCAGAGAAGGCTGCAGCCAAAGCCTTGGAAGAAACTGAGATCAAGGAAACAACCGGCTCTGAGGTGGAGATCTACGACGAGGACGACAGTCTGGATCTTTCTGATTCACCTAAGAAAAAGAAATTTAAGAAGAGATATGTAGTTATTCCTGTTATTGCGCTGGCAGCTGCAGGAGTAATATTTGGAGCCATCAATTCCAGGAAAAATGCGGTAGTGATGGTAGAGACCATGGAGGTTTCAAAGGGAAACATTGAGAATATCCTCTCCATTTCCGGAACAGTTGAGAGTGCAGATACCAAGAGCTATTTCTCAGATGTAACTGCTCCCATTGAGACAGTCAACGTTAAGGTTGGTGACAAGGTTTCCGCAGGCGATCTTCTCTATACTTATGATACAGAGAGCCTTGATCTTGCCCAGAAGAACGCAGAGCTGGCTATTACACAGGCCAAAGGCAATTACAGTGCTCTTTACAGCCCTACAGGAAATGCAGACAGAAAGTATGCTGAAGGCATGACTGCTCAGCAGATCAACGACAGACTCGATGCCATCACAGCTGAAATTGATGCAATCAATAAGAAGATTACAGAGAAGACCAGTCGTATGAACCAGACTCTTACTGATCTTCAGAAGGTTCAGGCTGATATCAACCAGAACGGTATCAGAGATTCCGACGAGATGTATTTTGAGAACGGCAGCAACAGTTACATTTACAGAAATGAAACTGACAATAAGAAGGACGGAGAATATGTGGAGCCTACAGATTCTGACAGACAGATGGCTCTTGCAGTTTCCCAGTCCATGCAGGATGTTCAGTATGCTCTCAGCAACGACCCTGAGATCCAGGCCTGGAAGACCCAGATTACAACTCTTCAGGAGGAGCAGAGCCACTTGAATTCAGCTAAGGCTTCTCAGGTTAATCCCGGAACAGCCACAGCCACAAAGGCATCCATGGAGTCAACACAGCTGACTCAGGAGGACACCATCTCCAAGATCGAGGCAGCAAGGGAGGGCGTTAAGGCTGAATTCAACGGTGTTATCACAGCTATTCCCAATAATGTAGTTGAAGGTGCTACAGTTTCTGCCGGAGCAAGCATTATGACTATAGCCAACCTGGATGATGTTCAGGTTTCCATTCAGGTTTCAAAGAGTGACCTTCCAAAGATTTCTGTTGGAGAGAAGGTTGATATTACCATCAATGGCAAGGCCTATGACGGAGAGATCAAGAAGATCTCAGGAACAGCAACCAAGAACAACAACGGCGTTGCAGTGGTAGATACCATCATCAAGATTTCAAATCCTGACAAGGACATCATCCTTGGAGTTGAGGCGAACAACAAGATCCATGCCCAGAAGGCTGAGAACACCATCGTTCTTCCTTATGAGTATGTTCAGACCGACTCTACAGGCGATTATGTATACGTTGTAGAAAACGGTCTTGTAGTTAGAAAAGATGTTGTGATCGGCATTTCCAACAGTACTGATGCAGAAATCACAGAGGGCCTTTCGGAAGGTGATCAGGTTATTACTTCTGATGCAACAGATCTGACAGAAGGAATGCCTGTAACAGTTCAGTAATTATGGGAAAATTTACAGAGTATTTTAAAAGTGCAATTAAACAGATAATAGGCAACGGCTATCGTACTCTGATGACTATGCTGGGTATCGTCATTGGTATTGCTGCTGTTATTGCGGTAGTAGCTCTTGGAAACGGCATGAGCACTTTTGTTAAAAGCCAGCTCAACGATATTGCCGGAAACTATGGCCAGATCTCAATTGATCCCAAGAAGACCTCCGAGAGACTTACCCGTGAAGATATGAATACCCTGGAGGAAATGCTTCCTGATATTAAGGGCGTTTCTCCCAACCTTACGGCTTATGGCAAGGTTTCAGGAAGAAAAGGAACCTTTTCATGCACTATTTCAGGTGGTACAGAGGCACTTCAGTATTCACTGAGTAACAGCGTTGTAAAGGGGTCCTACTTCACTAGACAGCAGGTGGATTCCGGACAGAGAGTATGTGTAATGCTTATTGATGATGCCAAGCAGATATTCGGAACTGAGGATGCTGTTGGCAGGGAGATGGATATTACATGCTATGGTAAGACCGCCACTTATACTGTTGTTGGTCTTCGTGATCACATGAACGAGATGTACACCTTTTTGATGGAAGGTCAGGATTACTATGCACAGATAGAGGTTCCATACACGGCTCTTTGCGCGGACTTTGATTACGATTCGGAGTATTTTTATCAGCTGGTTTTGTTCGATGAACAGGACAGCCTTACAGCATCAATGGATAAGGCAAAAGAAATACTGACCAATACACATAATCTCAGAGGAAACGGAGCACTTTCCGCATACAGCATGGCTGATTTTGCCGATCAGCTGAACCAGATCCTGGGATATGCCAGCAGCTTCCTGCTCCTGGTATCAGTAATATCCCTGATCGTAGGTGGAATCGGTGTTATGAACATCATGCTTGTTTCAGTAACTGAAAGGACCAGGGAAATCGGTATCAGAAAGAGTATCGGAGCCAGCACCGGAGCCATTATGACTCAGTTTTTGGCTGAGGCAGCCATTCTGACCCTCCTTGGAGGAATAGTGGGAATCATTCTGGGTATCATTGCAGCCTATGTAATATGCACGCTTATTGGGTTTGACGTTATCATAACTCCGACCTCAATTCTTGGAGCAGCAGCTTTCTCAGTGCTGATAGGTCTTTTCTTTGGGATCTATCCTGCCAGAAAAGCTGCAAAAATGAAACCCATTGATGCTCTTAGATTGTAATAGACAAGGTATAATATGGGAACTTTTGGCGAGTACATAAAAAGCGCATTCGCAAGCATACTGAATAACAAGGGCAGATCTTTTCTGACCATGCTGGGTATCATTATCGGTATCTCAGCGGTGCTTACGGTGCTTATAATCGGTGACGGCATGAAGGCCTCGGTAAACAGCACCATGGATGATATCGGAGCTACCACGGTTTCGGTTTCTCTGGATGACACCAAGACTGACAAGTGCTTTACCAAGAATCAGCTTGACGAAATAGAAACCAGCATCAGGAAGATATATGGCATTTCGCCAAGCACCTCAGCCTTTGGATCAGTAGTTGGCAAAAGAGCTGATTATGACGTATACATAACCGGTGGAAGTGACGCGGCTGTAAATGCCGGTTCAGTAAAGATGGTCCATGGAAGGTATTTCTCCAAATCTGATGTGGACGATGAAAAGAAGGTCATCGTAGTGAGCCAGACCATGGCTAATGCAGTATTCGGCTACGAGGAAGTGGTTGGAAGATCTATAGAGATCTCTGCCTATGACCAGACCTACGACTTTATAATATGCGGAGTCAGAAAGGATAATCCCATCGACACCATGTATATGGCCTTTGGAGATGATGCCATGGTAATGGCGGAGATGCCTTATACTACTGTTGCCACAGCTTTTGGATTTGACCTTGATAATTCAATCACCGGTTTTACCATATATCTGGACAACGACGACAAGAACGCGGTTTTGGCCCAGACAAGAGCTGTTGTTGAGAATGTCATGGGACTTCGCGGAGAAAACGCAGTAAAGATCTCCTCAGGAGCAGGCTTTGATCAGACCACCGACAGCATTATGACCATCATTACATCTGTTGTTGCCATAATCGCCGGAATTTCACTCCTGGTAGGCGGAATCGGTGTTATGAACATCATGACCGTGTCTGTAACAGAGAGGACCAGGGAAATCGGTATCAGGAAGAGCCTTGGAGCAAGGACCTCATCCATTCTTACCCAGTTCCTGGCTGAGGCATCAATCCTGACCTTTACCGGAGGAATCATAGGAATAATCCTTGGATTGTCCGTATCCTTCCTCATCTGCAAGATCATTGACTTCACCTTCACGGTAAATCCGGTTCTGGTGGTAGTGGTAGTATTTATATCCACAGCAATAGGTCTTTTCTTCGGTATCTACCCTGCCAAGAGAGCCGCAAACCTTGACCCTATCGAAGCCCTTCGAACTGAATAAGCGTACCACCCGGGGTTCCCGCGGTGGTACGAAAAAGTATGACCTCGGCATAAATCGCCGGGGCATTTTTATGGTATACTAGGATAGAAAAATTGTTTTTGGGGTAATTTTTGTGAGAGAAATTGTAGACCAGCTTCTTCAGGGGAAATTTACATATACGCAGAGAAGCCTTGACTTTTCTACCGCCCGAGTGGAACTTACCATGAGTCCGGGAGATACGGTTGAAGGCTCTTTTACCATCTTCGGACCTGAGAACGTGCCTTTCTATGGAGAGGTGACAGCAACAGACCTTAGGATGGAGGTGGTGACACCTGAAGTTTCAGGTTCACCTTACGAAGTATCTTATAGATTCAATGCCCATGGACTCTCCAAGGGAGATGTCATAAAGGGCGCTTTCAGGATCATATCTAATCAGGGAGAGTATGAGCTCCCCTTCGTTGTCAGCCTCAGGGTGGATCACATCGCATCGAGCCTGGGGGACATCAAGAATCTGTTTCATTTTGCAAATCTTGCCAAGACTGACTGGGAGGAGGCTAAGAACCTCTTTTATTCCCGTGACTTCATTTCCATCTTCAAAGGGAATGATGCCCAGTATGAGAGTCTGTACAGGGGGCTTAGTGGGAACCCTGATAATGAGCAGAATGTAGAAGAATTCCTTATCTCCATCAACAAGAAGCAGCCGGTGATGTTCACCCTGGACCAGGAGGAAATGCAGATCGACTTCACGGGACTTACTCATGAGCATGGCATTGTCATCACCAGGAGCGGATGGGGTTACACCAGGTTAAAGGCCGAAGTTGACGGGGATTTCATTGCGCTGGACAGGTATGAGCTTGGCGAGGAGGATTTCAATGGATCCACAGCCAGGATCAAGCTGCGCCTTAAGACTGAGCGCCTTCATGAGGGCAACAACTTTGGCAGGATAACATTTAGCAATAACTTTGTGAAGGTGGTATTCCCTGTTACCGTCACCGTTCTTTTGGAGGAGAGACATATTACGGCCGATTACCAGGAGATGAAAAAGCTGGTGGTGGAGCTGGTTAAGGTATACGAGAACTTCAGCTGTAAGAAGATCACCTCCAGGGCCTGGCTTTCAGAGACAGGCAAGATCATCGCCAAGATGAATGCCATAGATGACAAGGACCTCCAGACAAGGCTCTACACGGCACATTACTACATTACCGCCGGAAGGACCAACGAGGGCAAGTGGATCCTGGATCAGGCTGCCCGTGAGGTGGAAGAGGCACCGGGAGATACACTTTACAGTTATTATCTGTATCTGTCCACCCTCTGCAGCAGAGAAGATGCTTATATCAACGATATCTCCGAGAGACTGGAAGGCATTTTCAGGCGTAACCCCGATAACTGGCGTATCGCCTGGCTCCTTCAGTACGTCTCTGAGGAGTTTACCACGTCAAGCCCCAGAAAGTGGATGATGCTGGAGGAGCAGTTCTCCTTTGGCTGCAGAAGTCCGATACTTTACCTTGAGGCCATGAATCTTTTAAATGAATCGCCCTCAATCCTCACAAGGCTTGAGGAGTACGAGCTCTTTGTACTTGAGTACGGAGCCAAAAGAGGTATCATAAGCCTTAACCTTATCGACCAGATCGTGTATCTGTCCATAAGGGTAAGGAATTTCGACAAGAGACTCTACAGGATCTTAAAGGCCTGCTATGAGATAAAAGCCACGGATGAAGTGCTGGAGGCTATAGTAGCTCTTTTGATAAAGGGAGGCATAACAGCGCCCTTTGCCTTCTCCTGGTATGAAAAGGGCGTGGAGAAGGGACTTCGCATCACAAGGCTGTATGAGTATTACATGATGTCCATCTACACTGACGCGGACGGTCTTTTACCCTGCGAGATCAGCAAGATGGTTCTTATGTACTTCTCCTACCAAAGTGACCTTGAGTACGACAAGAACGCCATACTCTACAGATATGTCCACGAGCACAAGGAGGAGTATCCGGAACTTTACGAGTCCTACGTGCCCCAGATGGAGAAGTATCTGATGGCGCAGCTTGATAAGGGCAGGATCAGCAAGGACCTTGGATATCTGTACAAGAACCTGCTCACAAGGCAGATGGTTGACGCGGCCAATGCCTCTAAGGTTTTGTCAGTTCTTTACACCTCAGAGATAAGGGTGGAGGATGACAGGATCAGCAAAGTCTGCGTGGTGTACGACAAGTGCCAGCAGGAGATGCGCTATCCCGTGGTGGACGGACTTGCCTACGTGCCCCTCTACGGAAGTGATTACGCAGTTCTTTTGGCGGACCATGATGACAACAGGTATGCAGCCAGCGTACCCTATACCAATACAAAGCTTATGCTGCCGGGGAAGCTTGCCGGCTATGCGATACCTTATATCCAGAAGGGAAAAGAGAATCTGGATCTGTTTTTGTGCGATCTTGGCAAGAATGCTTACACCATCGATATGGACAATGTGGGCAGATACCGTGATCTTGCAAGCTCAGAGCTGGTAAGGACCCAGTACAGGAACGATATCAGGAACAACCTGGTAAGGTTCTATTACGACAACGACTTTACAAGACAGCTCACAGAATACCTGGTGAATATTGACCCGATGGAGCTTTCCGGAGCAGAGCGTGGCGAGATGCTAGAGCTTATGGTCATGTCAGGGCTTTATGACAAGGCTCTTGAATGGGTCAAGGCCTATGGAACCTATGGAATCGATGCCAAAGTGATCCTTCGCCTCTGTGTGCGCCTTCTGGACAGGGGAGGCCTTGAGCCCTTGGAAAAAGAGCTTGAGATCGCCCACTACGCCTTCAGAAACGGCAAGTATGACGAACAGCTCCTGGTATTCCTTATAAACAGCTACAAGGGAACCCTTAAGGAGATGAGGGACATCTGGAAGGCAGCTGAGTCCTTTGGGCTTGATACTTATGTGCTCTGCGAGCGAATGCTGGTGCAGATGCTCTACAGCGGAGCCTACATCGGCGAGAAGATCGAGATATACAAGAGCTACGTGCATAACGGAGCCAATACGGATATTGAGCTGGCCTTCCTTTCCCAGAGTGCCTATGACAGCTTTGTTCACGGGGCTGTCACCGACAGATATATCTTTGAGAGAATAGAAAAGCTCACCTTGGAGAACCTACCCATGCAGGAGGTATGCAAGCTGGCTTATCTTCGCTACTATGCTACTGACAAGGGCAAGGACGAAGAGGTCAATGAGGATGTTGCAGTATATTTCCTTAAGAGCCTTATGGCAAAGGACGTGTACTTCCCCTTCTATGCGGAGTATGAGAGGCTTATGCCCGACATGGTTCAGTTCATTGACAAGACCATGCTGGAGTACAGGACTACCCCCGGAACCCACTGTCAGGTCCACTTCCGACTGGACAACGATGCCAGCAATGAGTACAGGACCGTGGAGATGAAGGAGATGTACGACGGTATTTTTGTCACGGACTTCATCATGTTCTTTGGGGAGCAGATGCAGTACTACATCACCGAAGAGGGGCAGGATGAGGGAGTTCTTACAGAGAGCGGAACCATCCAGAAGAGCGACATCATTAAGGAGCACCTGTCCGGAAGATACAGCCTTATCAACGACATCATGATCGGTGAGACCCTCCAGGACTACGACACCGTGGACTCACTCCTTGCCGAGTATTATAAAAAGAAATTCATCTGCGATAAGCTCTTTACACCCATCGAAGATGAGAACAACTATGAAGGATAAAGAAAATGCTTTTTGGTAATTCTGACACAAAGCGCTTTGTGCTGGGGTACGATCTGGGGGAGAAGGTTTCCCAGATAAGCTATCTGGCTTCCGATGCAGATATGCCCGAGACTCTTTCAGTACTGGCAGGCTCAGAACTTTATAATATTCCCACGGTGCTGTGTAAGCGCAGAGATGTGAACCAGTGGTTTTACGGGAAAGAGGCAGTTCGCCACATCGAGGACGGAGACGGAATCCCTGTGGAGAACCTTCTGGCGTCAGCCAAGGAAGGAATGCCTGTAATGGTGGGGAATACTGAGTATGACCCCATAGCTCTTTTGACCCTCTTTGTTAAAAGAAGCTTATCCCTCCTCTCCATGGAGCTGTCATTGGACAACGTGGATTCCATCATGTTCACCACAAGGAGCCTGGACCACAGGATGGTGCAGGTGCTGAACGCCGTTACTACGGCGCTGGAGCTGAAGACTTCAAACATCTTTTACCAGAGTCATGAGGAGAGCTTCTACAATTACATGCTCTATCAGCCTGATGACATAACCCATCACTCCGTCATTGCCTGTGACTATGATCTGGAGAATCTCTACATATATGAGATGAGCCTTAACTACAATACAAGGCCTGTGGTGGCTACCATAGATGTCAAGGACTACGATGACCTTTATATCGGGCAGGAGGGCTTTCCTAAGGATGCAGCTCTTTTCCATAGGACCTGCGACAAGCTGGACGATGAGTTTTTGACCATCATGCAGAAGGTCTGCGGCGAGAAGGTGATCTCTACCATATTTCTTTTGGGAGACGGATTCCACGAGAAGTGGACCAAGAGGTCTTTGGAGTATCTTTGCAGGACAAGGCGAGTGTTCCAGGGCAATAACCTCTTTAGCAAAGGCGCCAGCATAGCGGCTAGGGAGAGGATAAAAGAGAGCTCCAATACGGGAAGGTTTGTGTTCCTTGGGGAGGACAAGCTTAAGTCCAATCTTGGCATGAAGCTTTTAAAGTGCGGTACTGAAGTGTACGTGGCACTTTTGGATGCAGGAGTTAACTGGTACGAGGCGGAGACCAGCCTTGATATCATCATGGACCCAAGTGGGATTCTGAATATAGAAGTGACTCCCCTTACAGGGAAGATGCCAAGGATCGTGCAGCTTTATCTGGACGGCCTTGAGAAGAGGCCAAACGGAACTACAAGACTTCGCATCAGCATGGATATGGGAAGTGTTAATGAAGTAAATGTCAAGGTGACAGACCTTGGCTTTGGTGAGCTGTTCCCTGCAACCGGCAAGGTGTGGGAACAGACCATAGAGGTATAAGGGATAATGAGCAGACCGATTCTGTGCATAGGAAGCTATGCAAAAGAACCATATCACATAGAGAAGATAGGCAGGAATGTTTACTGCATCGAGGAGCTGTGCTATTGCATAGTCAAGAACGCTTTCCTTATCGACGAGGAGACCTTTGGAAGGGAGCTCTTTGACTGGATCGAGAAGGAGTGCTCCCTGGAAAAGCTCTCGGATGAGCTCCGCTCCATGTACGCCAAGAGATGCTCCATGGCGGCAATTGCAGGAACTATCCTTGATTATGTTGGCTACAACACCAGAAAAGAAGTGGACAGGACTGAGGAGATATTACGTGCCAATGCCGGAATGGATGTCTACAAAAAGAAGCTGGCAAGGGCAGACTTCCTCATGAAGAATGAGAGATATTCGATGGCCTTCAGGGAGTATGAATTTCTTTTGAACAATACTCCTGAGATGGACAAGAAGCTAAGGGGCCGTATTGAGCACAATGAGGGAGTTATGTATGCAAAGCTCTTCCTCTTTGACAAGGCAGCACAGATGTTTCTTAAGGCTTACGAGCACAGTGGCAGCAGGGAGTCTTATCTTCAGTACCTTTCAGCAGTAAGGATGAATCTTTCCAATAAGGAGTATGTTTCTTTTATTGCTGATTCCGACGAGGCCTACGAGGCTTCCATGGACGTGGAGAGCAGGATGAAGGAGGCGGAGGAGCTCTATGCTTCCTGCAAGGACAACCTGATGCTCAGGACTCTGGCAGTATATAAGGCTGAAGGTAAGATGCATGAGTACTATGACCAGGTAGGTGATATCACAGACGAGATCAAGAGTACCTACAGGGATATAGTAAAGGATAAGGTGAAATAAGTTGGTATCTGCCAAGCAGATATACAGGGTGGAATAAATGGGGTTATTTGACGTACTGAAAAGAACCACAAAGGATGAGGACTGGGAAAAGCAGACCAAGCTCCAGAACTGGAACGACATTGTCTACACCAGGAAGGATGTGGACATGGATGATCCGGTCCAGAGGAGGGAGTACATAAACAGCTGCCTTGCCCAGATGCAGGAAGCTTCTGATGCCCTTAATGCGCTGGAGGATGAGTACAACGATGTCACCAGTCATCTTCGCGACATGGAGGAGATCGATGCACTGCCACCGGAGCAGAGGGCAGAGATCAACGAGTGCGCCCAGAAGATACTGGATTCCCAGGAGCAGCAGGAAAAGTTCAACAGGCGAAAGAGCAGGATGACTGATGCGGAGTTTGAGCACATGGAAAGGCTTCAGTCAGATGCCAAGAAGGGCGCGGAAAAGCTTGCAGAGGCCGAGGAGTACCAAAAGAAGATCAGGAATGATCTTAAGCGCCTTGATAGTGAGCACGAGGCCTATCTCTTCCAGGAGGATGACATCCTCACAGCCATTGAGAATTCACGAAGGCTTATCATTGCCATTGGAGTTTCACTGGTGCTTATCATCTTTTTCCTGATGTTTCTTCAGTGGGGCCTTGGGCTCAACGTGGTCTACGGCTTTATGGTGACGATACTTCTGGCGGCTGTGGCCATTACCTTTTTGTATATTCAGATGACCAATGCTGCATCGGATCTGAAGATAGTGAACAAGTCTATCTCAAGGCTTATCATGCTTCAGAACCAGGTTAAGATAAGATATGTCAACAACACCAACCTAATCGATTATCTGTGCCTTAAGTACGGGATCAACTCCTCAAGGGAACTGACGGATATGTACGACAGATATCTCAAGGAGAGGAAGGAAAGAGCCAAGGTAGAGGACGCCAGAAAGCTCCTTGACGAGAACCAGAAGGACCTGGTATATATGCTAAGGCATTACCGTGTCAAGGATCCTGATATCTGGGTTCATCAGGTGGATGCACTTCTTGATCACAACGAGGAAGTAGAGATAAGGCATTCCCTGAACGTGCGCAGACAGTCCCTTAGAAAGCGTATGGAGTACAACAGGGATATAGTGGCAGGAAATGCCAAGACGGAGATTGAGGATATGGCCAGACAGTATCCGGCCTATACTCAGGAGATACTGGATATGGTCTCAAGGTACGAGGACTGATTGAAATGGTTTAGGACAGCCGGGGCGCTTTTCAGCGCTCCGTTTTTTTTCCTCCCCAAAGATTCGGTACGACTATAATTATATCAAATATATTTGCCGAAATATGATATGAATTCGTATATACATAATGGTTTGAAAATAAATAATTGGAGGAAAATATGAAATCATCTGTTTTAAGAAAGTTTAGCATTACACTGGCAGCGGTTCTTGCAACCACCAGTTTATTTACTGTTCCGGTAAAGGCAGCTGCGCCGGTGATCACGGTTAAGACTACAGGGGCTACGGCGGCTTCAGTAGCTTCAGCTTCTTCGGCAATGGTAAGAACAATGTTGCCATCTGAGCTTAAGAGCGTTTCAGGCCTTAGGATAATCAATCTTGAGCAGCCAAAGATCGGGGAGCTGTTTGATCAGAGAGCCACTGTGATGACTGATCAGGGGTACTTTTGGGATATACCCGTTGTGTGGGTGGACGAAGAGGGGCAGATATCTTTGATATGTCTGCCGGGAAAGAAATATACTCCTGTCCTGGCTTTTTATATACCAGGAACTGTAGCTGTAGAATGTGATGAGGCTATTGGAGGCTATCAGATAAGGCTTCCTGAATACCTTGACGGGATCATGAGCTCTGAAGATCTTGTCATGATATCGGATCCCGGAAAGAACATTACCTTTATTACTTCTGTTAAGCTTGCAGAAGCATTGGCAGAAGGAGCGCAGGATGGCGCAGCGGTTTCAATGCTTGTGGGGTCAGGCACTGTAGCTCAGTTCCTTAGTGGTGTCGCCAATACCCAGGCTTATGATTATGCGTCATATTCGGAAAAAGAGGAGGCTTTACAGGCAGCAGGCTCGGATGAGGAGCAAAAGGAGCAGGAAGAATACCAGGATGAAGCTGATGATCCGGGGGTAAGCCCGGCGCCCGAGGATGTTCTTGCAAAGCTTGTAAAGATCCACTGTACTCCTAAGGTTATTGATAAGCTAGGGAATGAGAACCTTAAGTCTCTTCTGGATCTTTTGATATATGTGATCGAGCCTCAGGCAGTTTTTACACTGACCTCCGGCTTTCCTTCATATTCAGCTGCAGCAAACAGCAATCCTGCTGAACTGGGCAGCCAGATCGGTCTTTATGTATATTCTCATACAGCAACCGATGATCCGAAGAAGGATATTGATGCCCTTGCCTTCGTGGATGGAGGATATGTGGAAAGTGGTGATGATTCTTTTTACTCCTACTATATAGGCGTGGATACCGATAGTATTTATAAGTACAACGAAGAAACACAGAAGTATGAGATTTCACAGTATGACATGGATACTCTGAACAACACCATGGTTCATGAGATGATGCATGCATTTATGGATGACTTTAACAGGACCGGAATGGCGGGACTGGTGCCAGAGGGGTCTGAGTACAGTGAGGATGAGAACAAATTCCCCAACTGGTTTGTTGAAGGTACTGCGTCCTGCGTAGAAAACATTTATGAGTTTAGAAAAGGTGTCATCAATGAGATTCGTGGCGGCACTTCTTCTGGAGCATATACCGAGCAGACTCTGATCGATTACTACACTACAATTCATGAAGATGAGAATCCCAGGATAGATTTTAAACCTGTAACTGATGCAGACAGGGAGAATAATGAGAGAAGAGACTACATCAATGGCTACCTGGCATCCTTGTATCTGTCAGATCTTGCCATTAAGTATATGACAGCAAAAGATGCACAAGAGCATCCTGAAGTGACACACAGCCAGACTAAGATAGTTGATCAATCGGGAAATAGAAGCTATAACAATGAGGGCTTCCTTGAGGGACTTGATATCATCCTTAATTCACTTCATGTAGGAACTACAATGGATGATATAGTAAGCACCATTTCCTATGGAAAATATGAAAGTGTTGCTGACTTTGAAAAGAAGTTTATTATTACGTCCGCTGATAACACAAGAGATGATGGATCCATTGAATTTTGCGTGGATTTCCTGAACTACCTGAACGAAGTATCTGTGCAGATTACTGAGGAAACAGGGGAGAACTTTATTGCAAACGGATCTATTCTTCTTCCTTTTGATACTAAGGATGCGTCACCGATCAAGGATAGGGACCACATGCCTGACATGGGAAAACAGAAATCCTTCGTTATCGTTACTTCCAATGATTTTGTGGAATCCATGGCAGATGTGACCAAGGCCAATTCCTCTGCAGGAGTCAAGACCACTGGTATCATAGTTAACGGTGAAGGAGAATCCCAGACTACCAGCATGCAGGATGACATGGCAATTGCTGCCAAAGAAGGTACGAAGGATGGAGAGGCTGTAGCGAAAGAGAATGTAGTGGAAGAGGAAGCTGAGGAAGCTGAGGAAGCAGAAGTAGTAGCGGAAGAGGCTGCAGAATCGGACGCTGCACAGGCAGGAGCAGATGAAACTGCGAAGTCTTCAGTTCCGGAAAATGATGCTGATGCGGACGCGGAGATGATAGCTGAGGCGGATGAAGACAAGCCTGAAACCCAGGCAGTTCCTGAGACTGAGGAAGAGGCAGCTGTAACACCTGACGCATCTCAGGCGCCTGTTGCTGAGGAAGCTTCTACTGCAGCTGCACAGGAACCTTCTATCCCATCCACTGAGGAACCCTCTACTGTAGCTGCAGAGGAACCTTCTGTTCCTGCTGAAGCTCCTGAAGCAGTTGAAATCCCTGAAGTAGTCGAGACTACTGAGGTGGTTGAAACCCCTGAAGTTGTAGAAACAACTGAGCCTGAGCCTGTACCGGAAGTAGAGGCTCTGCCACCTGATGACTCCGAAAGTGACCAGCAGAATTTAGAAGAATCAGGTGATGATGCGGGCGATGATTCCGCTGACAATTCCGGCGATGAGCAACAGACTGTAGAAGACTCTGGTGATAACTCTGACAATTAATAAGGAATTAGCGATATTTCGGGCCCCACCTTTTGGTGGGGCCTTTAGAGTGTAGACAAAGTCAATTGTATCCTAATTCATATCCGCTTTTGAGCAGTTTAACCATATCCCTGATATCTATCAATGGACTTTCGGGGCATATAAATGTATAAAAAATAAAGATGTGGGGAAATTTCCGACACATCCAGAAAAAGACTATAGTGAAAAACTGTGAGAAAGTTAGCAAGAATCAAGATTGAATGGCAGATTCTAAAACATTTTTAGTCGTTATGTGATAAGCTATCAAGGAATTCTGACAGACGCTGAGCCTGAAGTGGTGACAGGTTGCTGGCGTCAACCGTGTCTATAAAGGTCTCTTTTTCTTTTCCCAATAAGTAATCGGTTGAACATCTATACAAATAAGAAAGAGCAAGAAGGTTTTCAAGACTTGGATTTCTCTCACCTGTCTCATATCCGGAGATAATAGAAGGTGAAACATTTAATACATTTGCTACGTCTTTTGGGGATAGTTTGAATTGCTTTCTTAACTTCTGTAACTTTTTGCCTAAGCCTTTTATCATTATTATTCCTCCCCCATTTTATATTCTGTACACGGAGAATACACAAATGGTGGTAATTGGCAACACAATTTGTGTTGCATTCAATAAAATATAAATACAAGTTATTGCATAGGGACTGATAAATATTGAGCTGGATGAAAAAATATAGTTATCAGAATAAAAAACAAAGCAAAGTGTTTGTCAAATAAAAATAACTAAAAAATAGTGAATTAATGATTAAAATATTAAATAATAATTAAATAATTACTTTGAGTGTTGTTGCGCAACATTGCTGGCGTTACGATATTTCTGTAGCGTCTTTATAGCGATGTTGATTATCGCTATAAGGTGAAACTGTCGTTAGGATATGGCCCGGGGCTTATCCTAAAAAGTACAAAGGAGCGTGTTTTATGAAGAAGAGACAACTCGGAAGACTACTGAGCATAGGGCTATCAGTAGCAATGGCTTTCACATCCGCTGTCCCTGTATATGCAACGGACATTGATGCGTCAGCAATCGAGTCCTCTGTGGACGATGCTGGTGACAGCAAGGCGGATGCTGAAGAGGGTGTAACAGGTACTCCTTCAGATGAAGTGACTATGGAGGAGGTCAAGGAAGAATCTTCGTCCCAGAAGGAGACCACTGAAGAGGGGGCTCCAGTGGAGGAAGAAGTAGAAGTGGCTCCGGAGGAAGTTCCAGAAAATATAGAGGAGCAGTCCAAGACATTATCGCTACTGAAAGCAGAGCTTTCTGATCTTCCGTCAGCTGAAGATATAGCAAGCTATATTTCAGTAGCTACTCTTTATGATAAATCGGAAAAGAATAATCCTGTTATTGAAGACAATAATGTTGATGTAATTGTTACAGGCAACAATACGTTAACTGCGACTATCCATGGTAACAACCTCAAGAAGCATACGTTGGGCAATGGAATGAATGCATACTTGCTTGGCCTTGCTATTAATAGAGAATCACTAAATAAAGATGGATACTCGGTTAAGTTTTACAAAGGTTGGTCAGAACCAACTTCAGAGTCAGAATATGATGTTTATGATGAAGAAGGCTGCGAGGATACCGTAAATTATCCATTTTATTATGGAAAGGTAAATCCTGCAGAAAACAAAATCCCCACTTTTTATGTCGGAATCAGATATTATGAAGGGGAAGATATTGCAAAAACATTTGTTGTTACAATTGAAAACGATGTAACACTGGCAAGTACTATTAATGTGCCTACAAATATTATTCCTGCAAAGCTTCATGATACAGATACTAAGGCAATAGTTGAAGATGATGACATTTGTGATAACTATGATATTGGTACTGTGAAAAAATCAGGTAATACGATAACAGTTCCTGTTATAGCAGATAATCTCAGACTTCATATGGCTGGTAATGGTCAGTACGGATACTGGGTAGGTTTTGGAATTCCGAGAATTGGCGGAGACATAGATCAAACTTATGAGCAGTCATATGTTTCCAGGTCAGAGCATGATTTTGTGCCTGGACTTGATGGGATTATAACAGAAGAAACAGGCAATATTACATATGATACAGTATATTTTAATGCTGCAGATCCGAGGCTTGTAGACCAAAAGGGTTATGTTTACGTGCAGTATAAGGATGCAACTAATGATGAGACTGCTGTATACACATATGTATGTGATATGTCGGGGGTAACATTTGATACGGATATTCCTGCTGCACCGACAGGCCTTATTACTGCGAAGCTTCATGATGAGACAACAGGAGGCTTGGCAATAGCTGATGCAGATTTATATGATAATGACTCTTACAAGCTTGGCACTCCAGTGGTTGCTGAGAATGTAGTGAAGGTTCCTGTGCTTATTTCGGGACTTAAAAAGCATAAAGCTGGTAGCGAAAGTGCAGGTCAGGGATACTGGGTAGGTTTTGGAATACCTAAAGTAGACGGACACAAAACAGAATACAAGCAGGCTTATAATGAATCCGAAATAGAAGATAATGCTTTCGGACCAGGGCTTGATAATACTATGACAGTAGGAACAGGTGATGCTGCTGTTACATATGACACAGTTTATTTTAACGCAGCTGATAGCCGACTTGTTGATTCGACAGGATATGTAGTAGTCAGATACTGGGATTCAAAAGAAGTTGATTATGTCGACTATACCTATGCATTTGATATGTCAGGTGTTGAAATTGACAATGGACTTCCTGCAGCGAAGACCGATGTTATAGAAGCTCCTCTGGTTGACAGAGCAGAACAACCTGTAGAGACACTTTTCTCTGACTATAGTGTTACAGGCGCTCTTGGAGAAGATAAGAATACGGTTAATGTTTCTATTTCTGCAAAAGAGCTTGTTGCGCATACAGCAGGTCAGGGTGCAGGCCAGGGTTATTGGGTTGGATTTGGCATCCCTGTAGCTACAGAAGATGTTACGACTGAGTTTGTTCAGTCTTATACTGCCATAACTGATCTTTCAGCAGTAGAGTGGAAGCCAGGATTAGACGATGTGATCAGGGATTCCGAAGGAACGGTAACTTATAATACAGTATATTTTGATGTGAATTCTTCAAATCCTTCGAAAGCTCTTTTAAATAAGACTGGTTATGTATATGTTAAGTATACAGCACCAAGAGGAGATTCAGTAATCTATACATATGTAGTAGATATGGGCGGAGTTGAGCTTGATGGAATGCCTACTATCGCGCAGGCTACCGGTGTTGTTGCTCCTACTCTTGAGGATCATCCGAGTGGATCACTCGAAAAGATTACTACTCTTTACTCAGAATATAAGATAGGTAATGTTTCCGGATCTAATGGCAATTATACAATTTCTGTTAACGCCAAAGATCTTCGCGCCCATATGAATGGACAGGGCCATAATGGCTATTGGGTAGGTGTAGGATTTTATTGGCCTAAGAGGACTGATGACAAAAGTAATGTTGTGACAAAGTATTACATGAGCTATACAGCTCCTGCCAATAGCTCAACAGAATTTAATTCTATTGATGACGATGCCTCAGAAATCCCTTATGAAGAAGAGGAAAATAAGTATCTGGCAATGTATTATAATGCCAAAGATGCACGCATTACTGATAACACGGTATATGCCGGTATTGAATATACTAGTGGCTCAACTACACAAAGATACTATTACACTATTGATCTTTCAAATGTCACAACCCTGAATGATTATCCTACAGCAGATCAGCTTGCTGCAATTCAGAAAGCTCCTATTGCTGATACAAGTGTTACCCATGCGAAGGATGAAGCAGCTCTTTCTAAGGGATATGCTGTATCTTTTGCCGGAAAAGATACATGGTATAACGAAACAGATGATAAGGACGAAGAAGGATTAAAAGTCACAGTATCTGCTGATAATATCATTAAGCATAATGCCGGTGAAGCAGGTGAAGCCGGTCCCGGATACTGGGCTGGTATAGCGATTCCTGAGATTACCGGAAAGAATTATTCGGTTAAGTATGCACAGTCATATGATATTGATGATGCATATGGGCTTACATGGAAAGATGCACTTGATGCAACACTTTTAGATGAGAATAATAAGATCACTCACAGGACAGTATACTTTAATGCCGGAAGCGAAGCCTACGATTATGGTAGGACCGGTTATGTATATGTGAAATATACGTCTGCCCGTGATACAAATGATTACAAGATTTACAGGTTTGCTGTTGATTTATCAAAGGTTAATTTCAATATTGCCAGCGATGTAAGTAATGTAATAGCAGCAAAGCTTCATGACAATGCGCCTGAAGGAATTGCGATTCCAGATGCGGATCTGGTTAAGGAAAACACTTATGCTGCAGTGACAAGCAGCAAGCTTGACGGAGTTACACCAAGCGAAACACCGTATACAGTACCTGTAAAGATTACTGCTAAGGATCTTAAACAGCATATGGCATCTGAGGGTGCAGGATATGGCTTCTGGGTAGGAATAGGTCTTCCACAGTCGCTCAGGGCTGATTCGGGGCAGAGTGTAAAGTATGCCTACTCAGCATCATACCCTGACTTAGCATATTCATCAGATATTACCTGGGAAGACAGCAGTACATTCTTTGACAGCGAGATGATCGTTGGTGAAGGACAGGATGCTGTCAGATATGATACTGCCTACATTAATGCAGAAGAACTGGCTGGAACTACAGCAAAGAGATACATTACAGTCGCAGTTGCAGAAGGAAATACCTTATATAGTGCTGATAGCGTGGCATATATTGTTTATGAGCTTGATTTTAGCGAGATCACACTTGCAAAGACCGAGTACAATGTAGTGCTTTCCGAGACAGTTAACAATTTGGGCGTTCTCATTCCTACAAATACTTCCGGATCAATAACAATTCGCGCGCACATTACAGAAGATGCAACTGATGCAGACGGAAAGCCTAAGAATGCCAAAGGTGTTCCTGTAAAGTGGATTTCCAGCGATACCAATATCGCAAAAGTAAGTGGTGAATCCTATACCGGAGAGGATGGAAATGCTACTGCTACTGTTACCATGGAAGAAACAGGTAAGGCTTCAGTTGTAAGCATCAGTGCGATTGCAGACAGTGCCAGTGCAGCATCTCTCAAATATGAGCGATATGAAGTGATATCTGCTGCAGGAACAGCACTTGCACTTGAACTTCCCGGAGAGACAGAGGCAGTTCTTTCACCTACCTATGTTCTTCCTACAGGATCAGAATATGCCATTGAATGGATTATGACAGATGAAACAGGCACCGATGGAAAGGCTGTAGTTGGATTTGACAACGATGGCGTTGTATATGCATTAAATAACGGAACAGCGAAATTCGCACAGGCTATTATTGATCCTATGAGCGGTGCGATAGTTGACAAGATGGGAAGAACAGACAGAGAGTCCGGACTTCTTAAGACAGCTGACGGCGCTTACAGTGTAACAGTTACAACAGCTCTTGCAGGCGCAAGTATCGTACAGAATAAGGAAGTATATGCAACAGCAACAGCTACAGATGGTGTACTTACTATCGCGTATGCTCCTGAAACCTTTGACCCTACAGGTGTTTCTGTTACATGGAGCAGCAGTAACACATCAGTTGCTGAAATAAATGCAGAAACAGGTGCAGTTACAGGCCTTAAGAAGGGCGCAACAACCATTCAGGCAATCATCGATGTTGGTGGAAAGCTTTACAAGACGTCCTATGTTCTTAGAGTAAAACCTGCTCTATCAGGTATTACAATTAAGAAGGTAGGAAGCGATGAGGAGCTTGGCGTTGTTAAGTTGAAGAAGGGCAATGTAGTTAAGCTTGTTGCGGATATCAAGGCAGATGATGAGGATGCAGATTACAGTGTTACATGGAGTTCTGATGATACTTCTGTTGCATCTGTAGCTCCTAACGGAATGGTTACAGGCTTTGGCAGTGGCATCGCACATATTTCAGCAACAGCTGCTGATGGCAAAACTGCTACTATTACTGTTAAAGTTTATGACCTAATTACAGAGATAAACACAAATGTATCCAATCTGAATATGGCTGTTGGTGATGAGATAGAGGTATACGCAGTCGGGATACCGGAAGAAATACCCACAGGATTATCATGGGAATCAAGCAACAGTAAGGTAGTGACTGTTTCATGGAATGACGAAACAGGATCCATGATGGCAAAAGCAGTAGCAAATGGCAAAGCAGTAATTACGGTTAAAGATTATGAGTCTGGTATTACAGCTGACATTAAAGTAACGGTAGGTGGCAAGAATGTAGATCTTAAAGGACTTACACCTGTAACAAACGCCTATACTTTATACGTTGGTCAGAATTCTGAACTTGCTTTTACTGCAAAGCCTGCAAATTATACGAATACAGTATTTAGCTGGTCGTCAAGTGATAGTGAAGTAGCTGAAGTTGTAAATGGAGAGGTTACAGCAAAATCTGTTGGAACGGCAAAGATTACTGTTGAAGCATTTAAACTGACCGGTAAAATTGGCGAATATGGAGTAAATAAAACCGAACCTACAGGAATAAAGGCTGAATATGAAGTTACTGTTAAGCCTATACCTACAGTACAATCCATTTCGATTGAACCTAAGTCACTCACACTTCTTGCGCCTGTGCCCGGTATTAAGGCAGGCGAGAGCGCAAGGCTTACTGCTAAGATGTATCCCGAGATGGCTCCCGGAGATATTTTATGGGATACAAGTGATGAAACAATAGTTTCAGTTTCGGAGCTTGATGGTGTTGTAAAGGCAGAAGCTCCGGGTTCAGCTGTAATTACAGCAATCAGCGGAGATGTTTCACAGTCTATCGTTGTAACAGTAGCTGACTCTATTGACCTGGCAGATCTTGATACTGGTCGCTATGCGGAAGGTGCAGCCTGGATAGGTGCTATTGGCGACTATACATACACTGGAGCTGCTATTAAGCCGGAGCCTAATGTATACTTCGGATCAGTTCTTTTGACACCAGGTGTGGATTACACATATTCTTACAAGAATAATATTTCTGCAGCAAGAACTAAGAATGAGCCTACAGTAACTGTTAAACTTAAAGGCAATTATGCAGGTACCTGCACAGCTACATTTGCAATCAATCCTGCAGATATTGGCTATGATGTAACAGTTAACAATGTCTCTGCTGTTGGCAAGCTCAACAAGAAGACAGGTGTTTATTCCGAGCAGCTTCTTAAGCCGGTACTTACTTTCAACGGTAAGACACTTAAGGCGGGAACAGATTACGACCTCTGGTATCTTGATGATGATCCCAATGCATATGAAGCTCCCGGAATTTGGCCTATAACTATCGTTGGAAAGGGCAATTACACAGGTGAGATTATTGCAGATGAGATCATTGCTGATCCTGCTAATGCTGTAAATATTTCTAAGACTAAGGTAGCTGGCATTGCAAAGACATACTTCTATAACGGCGAAGCAATCATTCCTGAGGGTATGGCTGTTACATATCAGGCAAATAAGAATGCGGCTGTCGTTACATTGGTAGAGGGAAGTGACTACACAGTTACATTCACTAACAATGTAGCACTTGGTACAGCTACCGCAACGATCACAGGTACAGGTAACTTCTTCGGAACTAAGAAGGTTACATACAAGATTGTTCCTGATACAGTAGATTTGAGCAAAGCAACTATTACAGTTGGTATTAATGGCCAGTACAACGAAGTGACAGGAACTAAGGCTACTGATGTTGAGATACCTTATGCTAAGGGCGGAACAAAGCCTTCATCAGTAACAGTGTCTTATGGCGGATATGATCTTACATCCGGAGATTTCAGCTGGACCAACAAGGTTAATGCAAAGACCGGCATTGGAACAGTTACAATTAAGGGTAAGGGCAAGTTCTACAAGAAAGCTGCTACAGTAACATATAAGGTTGTTAAACAGGATATCTCAAATCTTACATTTGTTGCTGATGACTTTGTATATTCTACTAAGGCAAAGGCATATGAAAAGAATAAGATCACTGTTTATGATCTTGACCGAAAGGCACTTAAGGTTAAGACGGATTACACAATCGCGTTTGAAGCGGAGAGCGCTATTCCTTCTATCGGTAGTTATGTTACTGCTACTATAACTGGTGCCGGCAACTATGAAGGCAAAGCAACTGTAACTTTCAAGGTTATAGACAAAGCATATAAGTTAAGTGCAGCACAATATTCATTCATGGATGATGGAGAAGAGATTGCGGCTAAAAAGTTCTACATTAAATATGCCGGTTCTCCTGTAACTATTACTGAGGATGATATTGTACTTAAGATCAAGAAGAAAGTAGGACGTACAGCTAACCTGGTTACAATTGATAGTAGTGAATATGAGATTGTGTCAATCCAGAATAACAATAAGGTTGGCAAAGCTTCCGTCATCATCAGAGGTACCGGTGAATACGGTGGATTAAAGACAATCAACTTTACTATCAAGAAGTAATTCCAAAAAGAAATAATCAAAAGTCGACCTCTATTTGGGTTTCATAGCACTTCACACAACAAACAGGTAGACAAAAAGCGCCAAGGCTAAGTGCTTTGGCGCTTTTTCTGTGGTGTTTTTGGGATATCAGATTATCATTGTGGAAGGCCGGCCTAGCCCCCCTATATCTTGTAGTTGATTAATAGAACAATCGTTCGTATAATGTGAGTATGCAGAACAAACGTTTGTTAGCTGGGTTAATTGCTATTTTGAATTCTACATTGCACTACTAAATTCTACGTACGTAGAAATAAGTCTTACACGATAAATTTTCACTTATATTTTCTCTTATCTCTTTGTATTATAGACAGGCAGTTGATTGCCTGCCTGTGTAGAAAGAGAGATAAGATGAATGATAATAGACCCAAAGGCAATCAAAAGCACATGGATTTATCAGCAAGGAACAAGATAGAGC
>DFGW01000053.1 GCA_002372465.1 Butyrivibrio sp. UBA3740 | reverse complement strand
GCCCGCCTCGATTTTGGAGAAATCCAGGATATCATTTATGAGGGTCAAAAGAGTCCTTCCCGAATCCTGGATATCTTTGGCATAGCCAAGAATATTCTTGTCGTTGGTCTCCCTGATGATCATCTCGTCAAAACCAAGAACTGCATTAATAGGAGTTCTGATCTCGTGGGAGATATTTGAAAGGAATCTTGACTTGGCCTCGCTGGCAGACCTGGCGATCTCAAGCTGATCCTCGATGTTCTGCCTGGTCTTAACAAGATCAATGTATTCCACAAGTCTGTACACGGTAAGGTCCACGCAATGGTAGAGTTCCTCTATCTCATCCCTGGTGATGATATCCAGGTCATGTACACCGGCAACGCTGGTGCTGAGGGATACATCCGCGGAGTTATAAATGTCAGACATGGCCTTGGACAGGAGCATGATAGGCTTTGCAATTCTCCTTTGGGCATACCTGTTGATGAAGACCGCAAGAGGTATGATTATCATTGAGATCAGCATGGCAAGTCTTACGCTGAACTTGATGTTTACGATGCTTCTTGAATCTCCGCTTAAGATATCTTCAAAATAATGGGTCTCCTGCTGCGACTCCTCTATGAAGCTTAAAGTAACCATGCTTTCCACCTTGTCGGTGCTTTTTATGTCTGCATAGGTGGATCTTTGTGCAGGAGCTGTCACAGAATCATATTTAAGCAATGTCGGGATTAGAGTATTGGATGCGATTTCCGCAAAGATTCCAAGGACAAATGCCTCAATGACAATTATCCTCATAATGACTTTTTCCAGTCCGGATTTTCCTTCCGCCACAAACCTCTCATCCTCTGTCAGAAGAGAGGGTCTGACATAGTATTTCCCGTTCCCGAAATAAACTAGGATTTCACCCGGAACTTTTTTGAAGATCAAGATAATCAAGGTGCAGCCCAAAAGACTTCCCGGCAGTTCATTCAAAAAGAACATAACTGCCTGTCTGATGGTAAGGGTATAGATTCCGTAGTCACTAAGAAGAAGGAGAACTATACCCCAGAAAAGACCTGTTGCTGTCTGGATAATGACGGTCAAAACCGGCAGCATGTACCACCTGGCAAACCACTTTTTCTTGGCCAGGACATCCATTATACATGCCACTATAAGGTAAATACAGGAAAGGTAAGAAAAGCTGTTGAAGACCACCGAATGATAGATGAACACAACAACAACACACATCATGGCAGGAAGTGCCCCTCCAACTGCAGAGACTATCATCAGCGGAATATACCGCATCGCATAGATAATCCCTGCAAGGCCGTAGGACATATTATCGACATGAAATAACTTCTGGTTGTACTTGATAATATAATAGGACGTAATGAGCACAGCAAAAAAGTTGATGATTATCTTTATCGAATCTCGCCTGTCACGATTACGCTTTATCAGATCAAGAATTACCATATTCGCCTCACTCAAAGGAAATATCGACTGTAATTACATGTGACCGTCTCTGTGCATGGAGAACTTATCCATAGGATAGTTCTTAAGGTTTTCAAGAACCTTTCTGTCGTCTGCCTTGGAAAGCAGCGACTCTCTTGCTTTGTTTATATCATTGATATTCTTATGTCTTGAAGGACCGCCTACACAGCCTCCGGGACAAACCATTCCTTCAATGAAGTCCTCAGGAAGCTTATCCATCTTAAGAAGGGTAAGTGCCTTCTTACACTCAAGACCACCTGCTGCGCGAAGGAGCTTAAGGGATGAGGTATCTTCACCTCTCTCCTGCATGCACTCAACAACTGCATTGGCAACTCCGCCACTGGCTGCAAATCTCTTGCCCCAGATTGAAGACTCCTGATAGCCCTCGGGAACAGGCTCGAATTTAACGTTCTTGGATCTCATGAGAGCTCTGAGCTCTCCATAAGTTACAACATAATCTGCATTATCAGGAACTGACTTATCCTGAGCCTCGGCCTTCTTGGCTATGCAAGGTCCTATAAATACTGTAACGCATCCGGGTCTTGTGGCCTTTAAGTATCTTGAGATAGCGCACATAGGGGATACGGTTGATGACATATTGTTCTTGTACTGCTCAGGGAAGTGTTTCTTGAGCATGTTGATGAAGGCAGGACAGCATGAGGTTGTCATCTTTCTGCCCTCTCTGTAGGCCTCAGACCACTCCTCAGACTCATAGGCAGCTGTCATATCTCCGCCAAGTCCAACCTCTACCATGTCGGCAAAGCCAATCTTCTTAAGGCCCTCTCTGATGGAACCCATGGAGATATCCTCTCCGAACTGACCCTCTGTAGCAGGCGCAGCCATGGCAATGACCTCTTTTCCTGCCTTGATCTCCTTGATGATATCAACAAGGAAGGTCTTACTTCCGATAGCGGCGAAAGGACAGCTGTGGATGCAGTGACCACACTGTATGCACTTCTCCTCATCGATCTTGCAGTAGCCGTACTCATCATAGGTGATAGCTCCCACAGGGCATGCCTTCTTACAGGGCCTTTCAAGATGCACGATGGCATTGTAAGGACATGCATTTGCGCACATTCCGCACTCCTTACACTTGGCAGGATCTATATGCATGTGGGTATCACCCGGAGTGATGGCTCCGAACTTACAGGAGCTAAGACAGGCCTTACCCATGCAGAAACGACAGTTATCAGTTACTGAATATGCCGAGATAGGACACTCGTCGCAGGCAGGATCAATAACCTGAACTATATTGGTGGAGCCGGGGTTGTAGGAAGGTGCCTGGGCCTTGGCCAGCTTGATCCTCTGCCTTACGATCTCCCTCTCCTTATATACACAGCAGCGATACTCAGGCTTGGGGCCGGGTATCATCTTGAGCACCAGCTGTTCGATGTGTTCCTGGTCGTTCTCACCGTCCCATTCCAATCTGCACACCTCTTCCATGATCTTGTGCTTAAAGCTGTTCATACTCGCGTCATTTGTTATCATTTGAAATCTCCTTACTCTAAATTGATTATTCTTGCAAAGTCCAAACCTGTAGTATCGTGGCTTGTGATCACCAGTGCTCCGGAGCCCTGTTTGTCCCTGATATAGGCGATAGCTTTTGCTCTGGACTCTTCATCCAGCCCCGTGAAGGGTTCATCCATTATCAGGATGTCACTTGGGATTGCACAGGCTCTGACGATAGCCACTCGTCGCCTCTGGCCTCCCGAAAGCTCTTTTACCGGCTTTGAAAGCGCATCCTCAGGAAGGAGACGCTTAAGTTCCTCTATCACTGTCTCCTTAAAGACCTTCTTGCTGACCATGGTAACGTTGGTTACAGCGTCGTAGTCTTCGCAAAGACGGTCCTCCTGGAACACAGTTCCCGAATTGATAAAGGGGTACTTGTAGTCCCCAAGGAGCTTGACTGTTCCGCTGTCGGGCTTATCGAGCCCAAGGATCAGCCTAAGAAGCGTTGTCTTCCCGCAGCCTGAAGGGCCGGTCAAGACATAGCTGTGCTCCTCTTCTATATTCAGATTAAAGTCCTGCAAGACCTGCTTGCCATCAAAGGACTTGCAGACATCCTTAACTTCTATTGTCACCTGTTATCTGACTCCTAATCATGTTACTTCCGGGGATTTGGGCGCTTCTTACAAGAGCCTGTCGATCACAAATCCCAGAACCTTCTCGCACACAAAAGCGATGAGCACCACCACTATTGTCCAGGCAAAGAGCTCTCCTGTCTCAAGATAGACCTTTGAAAGATAAAGCCCGTTTCCTATGGTGTGGAGAGGCTGTCCTATTACCTCAGCTGCTATTCCGCTCTTAAAGCTCATGCCAATGGCCAGTTTAAAAGCGCTCTTCCAAAAGGGTCGAAGCTGTGGCAGATAGATATATCTTACTGCCCTGTCCCCGGGCATCCTGAAGACCTTTGCCATCTCAAGGAGTCTGACATCGGTGCTTTTTAAGCCCTCCAGGGTATTCATGTAAAGGATCGGGAATACGACCATGCTGCATATCACTGTGGAAATACCTGCATTCCCAAACCATATGAGCAAAAGAATAACAAAGCTCGCCACGGGAACTGACTTAAGGGTTACAACCAAAGGCTTAAGGAAGTCCCCGATAAAAGGCTCTTTATAAGCTGCGTAGGCAAAGATTATGCCAAGACAGGAGCCTATCAGAAATCCCGCCAGGATCCTTGTGGCAGTCTCCCGCACGGATGCCCAAAAATCAGCTGTTCCTGTAAGACTAGCCAGTGACTTAATAGTGTCTATGGGCCCTGCCAGCAGTATTGTGTTGTGTACTATGATCGCCACCAGCTGCCAGATAACTATCCAGGCCACCACAGGCAAAATCGTCTTCTTAAACCGAGCCATTGTCATTAACCTTCGTAGTAGAAGTCTTCTCCCGGAAGTGATCCGCCGACAGACTTGGGATCCTGGTCGAAAAGAACCTTAAGATATCCGGCAAGGTTTTCTTTTATCTGGGAACCGGTTATGCAGACAACGCTGCAGTTTGGTATAGCTTTTTTAGCAAGGGGCTCCTTGGCGATGATGCCCTGAGCAACAACTAAAGAGGCTGTGGCATCCACATCTGAAAGAGCCTTCTCGGCACTTGCCTTATGTGCTGCAAGGAAGGCATCAACTGCTGCCTTGTGCTCCTTAAGGAAGCTGTTGGAAGCCACTGTAACTCCTGTGACAATCTTGCAATCGGAATTAACCTTTGCCCACTCAACATCAAGAGAAAAAGCAATCTTAAGCGCTTCGTTCTGGGAAAGAGCCGCTGTAACAAAGGGCTGTGGAAGAACTGCCACAGCTTCAGGCTCCTGGGCAAATATTGAAACTATCTCAGTAGGCTCTGACTTAAACTGCAGATCGCAGTCTGTAACGCCATTGGCCTCTAAAAGGTATCTTACTGTGTATTCAGGGGTTGCTCCCTGACCTGTCATGTAAACTGTCTTTCCGGAAAGATCTGAAATGCTGCTGATGCTCTCATCTGCTGATACGCAGTTCAAAACTCCCAGAGTATTGATATCTATTACGGAAACACCGCCTTCAACCTTATTGTTCATGACTGCTGCAACATTGGAAGGCACCAGGCCGATATCTACTGTTCCTGCTGCCATTGCAGCCATTACATCAGACCCTTGAGTGTACATGGTAAATTCCACGTTCAGCTCACTATTGCCGGCCTCTGCGTCTGCTATGAGGTTAACCAGTCCGATTGTGGTAGCTCCCTTAAGTGCAGCTACTCTGATGGTGGTGTCGTCAGTTTTTTCTTTTGCTCCGCATCCTGTAAGTGAACTGGCAACTGTGCCAAGAATCATAGCAAGGATAAGTACAAGTGCGATTACTGAAAAAGTTCTTTTAAACTTCTTTGATGCCAAACTCATTTTTCATAAACTCCCCTCTGATTATTATTTCTGGTTGATCATGCTTGCCAGATATCCGGCCCCAAAGCCGTTATCGATGTTCACCACACTGACTCCGCTGGCACAGGAATTAAGCATGGATAAAAGAGCTGACAGCCCTCCAAAGGATGCACCGTACCCCACCGATGTAGGAACAGCAATGACGGGGCAATCCGCCAATCCTCCCACAACGCTTGCAAGGGCTCCCTCCATACCGGCGATGGCAATGACCGCATTAGCTGTCATTATGTCATCCATTACCTGTTTGTTGAAGAGCCTGTGAATGCCTGATACTCCCACGTCATAAAGCCTTATTACTCTGCTTCCGTAAAACTCAGCCGTGAGGGCCGCTTCCTCTGCCACAGGGATATCACTGGTTCCACCGGTTGCAACAACTATCTTGCCTTCCGCCTTGTCTTTGTCAGGCATAGGGCCTGCTACAGCAACCCTGCTAAGCTCATGGTATGTGAAAAGCAACTCTTTCTCTTTGTGGGCCATGAAATAATCGGCAGACTCCCCGGGAAGTCTTGTAATAAGAACTCTTTGCTGACCGTGAGAAAGAAGAGCTTTGGTGATCTCCAAAGTCTGCTCCGGGGTCTTCCCCTCCCCATAGATGACCTCAGGCTTTCCCTGCCTGAGTCCCCTGTGATGATCGGGGCGTGCAAAGCCCATATCCTCAAAGGGTGCTTCCTTAAGCTTAAGAACCGCTTCATCTATAGCTATTTTGCCTTCCTTTACATCGGAAAGCAGGTTCATGATCTGTCTCTCATCCATGAATCGTCCTCATCGAGAAATAATTAAACAAGCATACTAACCTAATTTACATTTTAGCATAATTAAGGTACGGAGTGCTAATTATTTCACAATTAAAACAAGGTGTCTGCGCAAAAAAACTGCCACACTGATCAGTGTGGCAGCCCCATATGTATATCTTATTGTCCGTCAGGGCCTTTATAGATAAAGCCAAGCATTGTGATGTCATCAAACTGCGGTGCTTCGCCTACAAATGCATCGATGTCCTTCTTGACTATAGGAAGAAGCTCGCCAGGAGTTGCATCCGGATTGCTGTTCAGGGAATCAAGAAGCCTCTTTTCACCAAACAGCTCATTGCTTGCATTGGTGGCCTCGGTGACGCCATCGGTGTAGACGAAAAGCCTGTCACCGGGATCCAGGTGGAATTCGGTCTGCCTGAACTTAAGGCCTTCAATAGTTGCAACAGCAGGAGAATGCTTGCTCTTAATAAGCTCGTAGTCGCCGTTTCCTTTGCGTATTGCAGGGTACTCGTGACCTGCGTTGGCTTCAACAGCATCGCCTGTCTCCAGATTGATAACGGCGGCCCATACTGTAACGAACAGTTCAGCTTCATTTCCTTCGCAGAGCTGATTATTCACGTTGGAAAGGGCCTCAGCAGGCAGCTCGCCCATCTGGAGTCTGTTCTTGATAAGTGTCTTTGCAATGACCATGAAAAGAGCTGCAGGAACGCCCTTACCGGATACGTCCGCTATTACCATAGCCAGCCTCTTGTCATCCACCAGGAAGAAGTCGTAGAAATCACCGCCAACTTCCTTGGCAGGGGTCATGGTAGCATAGATATCGATCTCCACTCTGCTTGGGAATGCAGGGAAGATCTTAGGGAGCATATCAGCCTGAATCTGGGTTGCGATGTTCAGATCCGCTGTGATCCTCTCTTTCTCAGCAGTTACATGCTGGAGATTTACCATATAATCCTCCAGCTCCCTGATCATATTGCCAAAGCTTCCTGCCAGAACTCCCAGCTCATCCATCCGTCCGGCGTACTTAATGATCTCTGTTGCAATATCAGGATCCTTGTCCTCGGAGTACTTCTTAACTCCGGTCTCGATCCTAAGGATCCGCTTAAGCACGTTCCTGTCAAGAAGGATATAAAGAACTATCGTAAAGAGTATCAGCACTATGGCGGTCACAAGTCCCTGTGCGATCACGTTTTTGCTGATCTCAGAATTGACATATTCAATGCTGATCTCAGAGCAAAGAAGTCCTACCTTCTCGCCCTTTATGATGAGAGGAACACAGTAGGTGTACACGTGTCCAAACTCATTGTCCATGGAGTCGAAACCATTCTGGGTCTGTCCTGAATTCCAGGCTTCCCACATGTACTTATGAAGCTCGGGGTCTTCATAGACAATGTATCCAAGCTGCAGGATTTCTTTTCCATCAGCTGTTGTCGTAGTCTCCAGAGCCGGATCAAACATGTAGTTCATGGTAAGCTCTGCCTCGTTCTCCGGGTAGATAAAGTAAACGTAGCTAAGGCCAAACTTCTCCGCTGCGTCGAAAAAGACAGTAAACCAGTATTCAAAGCTGTAGTTCACAAAGAGCTTTTGTCCCTCAAAATCCAGTTCATCGAAGGTCAGGTTCGCTCCATATATCTTGCCGGGATAGTTGGCGAGCACATAATCATCGAAGGCCTTCTTCATCCTGGGCATATCTTCTCTAAAGTCAAGGGGCACCTCAACCTGATCCGGATGCTCCTTATACCAGGATTTCAAAAGCAGGAACTCATCCCCCTCATTCTCTATCAGTCCGGTGAGGAAGGTGGTCAGCTTTCGCAGGTCTGATGCACATTCCTCATGATAAGATCTTGTCTGAGCCATGTAGGTCATGCTCACATTCACAATTATCGTGCCGATGGCCGAAATTATGAAAATAAGCAGGAACAGTTTCGCCAAGCTTTTCTTTTTCTTTTCCATGCTAACCCTACTCCTTTTATATTTGCTGATATTTTACGCTGCATCAGTGGCTTTCTGTCCGGATCTGCTTCCCAGCAAAAGAATCAGAGCCAGTCCCACCAGAATAACGCCAAGTGCAAGCATCCATATTACATTCTTTTCACACATCTCAAGAACGAAGGGCGCCAATGCCATAACGCCACTTCCGATCATTGAATACAACATAAGACTCTCAGAGCCGTCCAGTCCCTCACGGATCTTCTTGGTTCCCAGAAAAAGATCTGTGGATACAGGAGTACCTACTCCATCAAGCAGACCTGACAGGCTGGCTGCAAAGAGCATCACTACCGAATAAGCCACCGGGATATCCATTACGAAAAATACAAGGGCTCCGCCAATGAATACCAGGGCCTGGATCTTCTCTGCATTTTTGATCTTTTTCCTGAGAAGACGATAGACAATTTCTCCAAGGTACAATCCGGCAATTCCGTTGAGGAGGTTCGCATAGGTCAGTACCACGCCGGGAAGCTCAAGGGACTGAATTCTACCAGGAACAAGACAAACAATTATCATCAGCAGGAAGTACTGGGGAACAACCACTGTAAGTATGTTCTTCCAGACAGATGGAGCTACTGCAACCTTGATAAATCTCGAAGCAAATCCTGAGGGCTTTTCAGCAGATGCCTCCGCCCTATTATCCCTTGAAGAAATGAGTTTCCATGGGATGCAGGTAAATTCAAACACAAGATACAATGCGTATCCGATGCCTGCTGCAAGGAAGGTGGCTCCATAACCGAACACGCCTGCAACAACGCCTCCCAGGCCAAGTCCGCACAGAAGACCTCCTATAACACCCATGTTGCTGGCTTCCAGGTTTTTATTTCTGTGCTGATCAGTAGCGCAGCCCTTTGTAATAACTTCGTTTCTAACCTGTTTGGTTCCTGCGGATCCCATGCCCGCAAAGAACCTCATGATGATTATCACAAGGGTTGAGGTGGTAAAGAAGCAGAACAGATTGGAAACAAATATCACTGTTCCGGAAACAATCATAAGGATTTTGGTGTCAACCTTACGGCTGACTGCAGGCATGGCAACCATTCCCACCATTTCAGCGATGGAACAGATGGAGATTGAAAGAGCTGCGGCCATGACCGGCGTTAGCCCCCATACCCCCTGGTTCCACTCTTTTATCTGCAGGGCGGAGAAGGAAATGCACATGTACTCTGCTGTAAGTGACAGGAAGTTTCCGAAGCGTATTGCGTGGGCAATATTAGCAAACTGCGCATCCGTTGGCTTTTGGAACTCCTTATCCTTTCTAAAGGAGATCATTCCTGAGAGAGAAAGTGATTCCTTCAGTATGATTACAGCAAGGATGATGGTAGCTGCAAACATGAGCACCATGTTGATGATATTTTTTCTTACATATCCTTCGGAAATATGGTAAACCAGCACCAGATTTGAATCAGTACCGCTAAGCTTGGTCACATAATAATCGTCATCATCCGGAACATTTTCATTACTATCAAAATAAATATTCTTGATGAAATCGTTCTCCTGTCTCTTGCTGTCCAGGTACTCCTCAAGATCTGAGATCTCATCCAGAGCAATCCCTTTATCAAGGACACTTTCAATAGAGGAGCTAAGGTAAGCCGCCACTGCACTGATACTCTTCTGGGTTACCTTCTCAAACTCTTTTACATAAACAGCTGTCAGGAATATTCCCTGGATTATGACTGCTATGACAACCATCAGCATGACGGTTTGATTACGAAGTTTTTTAAGCTTGCCCGCAATCATCAATACCAGTATAAGAAGAACAATGATCACGATACTACCCACCACTGCATAGTTGGTGGTTCCCTTAATTGAACTCGTAACTTCATCCTTGGGATAATAGGTAGCAAGAACTCCAGCCACATTCCCTTCACCGTCGTGAATATCCTGGCTTATCCGCCCGTAGTCAGACAGAGATATGGTGAAATGATCTTCTCCATTGGAGGTGGCAAGAACATTCCCCTCAGCATCCTCTATCAGAAGAATGCACTCAGATCCGTCCTCGGCGATAACATCCCTGCTTCTTACAAGCACCTGATCGAGAGCGTAATAGTTGGAAAGAGATTTGCCGTATAAAAGTGAGGTCTCTATCTCTTCCACCGCACTGTCATTGCAGGTCAGGATGTACATCTCCTCATTGGTGAAGGCATAGTCAAGCACCGTCAGATAGCTCAGGGAGCACAGCGATACCACAGCCAATATGGTAATGATCAGGAGAATATAGTATTTTCGAAAAAAATCTTTCATATAAGCCTCATTGTGTTTATCGGAAGATCTTGTCAACGCTTCTAAGGAAATCCATTCCGGTCTGATATCCGGTATTCTTGGCAGTTGTCATGTTCAGCACAACGTGAGGTGAGCTGGTATAAAGGCAGGGCTGGTCTCCCGCCTTTTGACCGTGAAATACGTTACTTGCAACGCTGGCCGCGAAGTGTCCGTAGCCCTCATAATCAAAACAGGAAAGGCACATCATACCACCGCTTTGACAGATATCATCGCCGTCTCCAATAAGAGAAGGGAGCCCCTTTTGGGCTGTATACTCAGATAAAAGCGGGGCATTGTCAACGTCCATAGTTCCATATACAAACAGGATTGCCTCGGAATTTCCCAGATCAGAGCTTTTTAGCCTGTCCCGGATAACCTCCCCGTAATCTTCCCGCAAGGATTCTTCCTCCGACATGACGATATCCACCACGTTAAGTCCCTGGTCCCGGGCCTCCTCATGGTAGAGAGGATTTCCGTTGATATCATCAAGGCCTTCGACAGATACTATGCATATGTTGTCAAAGCCCAGCATTTTCCTGTATCCTGCGAACTGATGCCTGAATGGGTTTGGCTCAACCATAGCCCAGATGTTTTCATTTCCCGTATTCTCAGGAGAGTCAATGATCCCAGCACCAACAGGATCTGTAGCAAGGCACACAAGGAAAGGAATCGGAAGCTTTAAGTCCTTCAGAAAGAGCCCTGGATCGGTTCCCGTTGCTACAACAATGTCAAGTTTTCCTTCCTCTGCCTCTTTTACCAGGGTGTCAGCAATCTCCTGATCCCTGTCCATGCCGATCATGTAGGGCTCCTTATCAAAGACCACCATGTCGCCTTTGTTGTTGGCATTAAGGAACTCATAGTAGGCATAAAATTCCTCAGGTGCCTGGGTGAAATCAATATTTTCATCGATATAGCCCATAGCCTGGAGTCCCTCTGCAAAGCCCTTTAAGCAAAGCCAGGAGCTCTCAATCGGGGGTCCCAGATCCATAAAGGCAATGTGGAAGGGTTCGCCGTCAGGTCTTTTACAGGGGCTCTCTTCAAAGGTGTAGTCCTGTCCGGCAACGTCTACTACAACCTCGTTCCCTGCTCCGCAGCCCGTTAAGAATATGCAAAGAATAAGCGCCGCCAACGTCATAGCCGGCAGTTTCTTCATCTGCCTGTGGTTTTTCCTCATCCGGTCTTCTCCTTTCTCACCCGCTTCACATCCAAAGCAGGTTCTCAGGGTATTGCTCTTTCAGATAGCCGGCAATGATTCCATACCAGCCATCAACCTTGTCATCTCCGTAGATCAGATCATTGTAAAACTCAAACATTCCCATCTCATGGGCACTTCTTATATCCGTAGTAAGGAGCTTTTCAAACCTCTCCCTGTCAGGTCTTGCGGCCATTACTTCCAGTGGTCCTGCACCTGTTGCCCCATCCCCTGTGTCAAAAAGCATTACCAAAGGACCACTTATGTAGCCTGCAAAATCGTAATGCTCCGCAGCCCTTGCAAGGTCCTCATAGCCGCTTTCTTTCAGAGCAGAGAGGGTCAGCTCATGCCAGTTTGGCAGATAACAGGACTGGAAAACTCCTCCATAAAAAGTAAAGCCCCGTAGGAGCCCTGCCAAAAGCCAGGACAGATAGAAGTCTGGAAGGATCTGCCTTTCAATAAGCTTTTCCTTCAAATCCGCCGGCGATGCAGGAATTACTATTTCTTCACCGCTTTGCGTAGTTCCGCGAAAGACTCCATCCTCGCAAAGTCGCAGTGTATAGGCTTTCTTTTCACTGTCACAGCCCTTGAAAAGAAGGGTTGAAAGTGGTCTGTCCTCAATGTCACGAAGCTCTGAAATAGCCCTTATAAACCCGGTGTTTTGCAAAAGCTCGCAAAGAAAGCTGTCTTTTTTGTCAAACTCTGTAATGATGAGCCTTGAAAACAGTTCTTCAATTTCAAGAGGCAAAAAGCTCTTTTGCCCTGTAAGGAGCGACATTCTGTCCATTATGCCCTTTCCCAGGAAAAGAGCCTGCTTGCAGAATGAGCTTTGTGACAATATATCGTCCTTCAAATAAACGTCGTTAAAAAGATACTTGGCTTCTCTGCGCACTGCTTTGTTGCCGATCTTTGCCAGTATCCGGACGCGTTCTTTTTCTATTGTTTCCCGGTCAAATCCGGGAGCAAGGGAAGCCATGCAGCTTGCAGCTTTCCTTGGGAAAATCGGAAGCTTTTGCGATTCATTTGTTTGCGTGTAGGTAATAAGTCCTCTTGCGTAGGTAGAGCTTCCAAGGGGTACACAGCCTCCCGCTAGGAGCGGAACGCAGTCAACGTCCTTTTGCAAATTCTCTAAAAGCTGCAGAAAAAACAAGTCTCCCTGGAAAGACTGGGTTGAGTAAAAGCCTCCCAGGTGGTCAGCAGTGTGGATTGCCCCCAAAGAGAGGGCTGCTCCGGCTTTGTCCGCCATGTCTTTTCCCATGTTCTCAAAGACGTAGGTCTCTGCCGACCTGATAAGATCATCTTTTGGAAAAAGAGACTTTATACCGGAATTATGCCTTGCCCTGTCTGTCTCACGCTTAATCCAGTCACTGACGGACCCTTCAGCGTTCAGCATGCACTCCACCGTCCGGTTTTGCTGCTTTACCTGCCGGATCAGTCCGGCAAATCCTTGATTCATGCAATCCCTCCGACCTTATCCCGAGCCATATCGTCAGCGCTTTTCAGGTTTCCTTCACTATCTATGTAATACTTTGGTATTCGGCCTATACCGGCAAAAAGAGTCTGGCAGTTTCCAAAGTCAAGGCTTGAACGTTCTACCCAGTCATCAAATCTGATGCCCGGGAAATCGCCTATAACCTGAGCCCTGTCAAACTCGCAGATATCGTCAGCTCCGGTGATGTCCACAAGGCAGGTGTCCATGCAGGGTTCACCCACAATGTAAAAGAGCCTTCCCCGGATCTCTACAACAGGGTCTTTTGCAGTCAGGAAAAACGGCAGATCCCAGCTGCCAAAGGACATAAGTGCAACTTTCTTTACGCTGTCGGGGAGCTTTCCCGAGTAATCGATAGTACTGTCGGGCTCGATCTCCTTTATTTTCAGCACGGTCCCGATAATTGACAAAACCTCCTTTACATCAGGCTCATTCTCATCTCTTCTCCTGCCAATGCCGTACATAAGCGCTCCGATCCGCGCCATGTCAAAACTATTCTCAGGGAACCGGTAACAAAGAGCGGAGCTGTGCAGGTGTATTGTGAGTCTGTCTCTGACTTCCTCCTTCAGGGAATCGAATACTTCTTCATAGCCTCTGATCTCACGGGCAGTCCTGTCATCGTCCCCGGAGTAAGCAGCATATATATGGGCATACAGACCGGTGATCCTGACCTTGTACTCTTCCTTATCCTCTTCAAGGCGGAAGCGGTTTGCCTCAAAGTCATCCCTGTCAAAGCCCTTTAGGCCTGACTCAAAATCAAGTCTTAGATGGACCTTGACCTCGCCGTATTTGCATAGTCTTTCGAAATCCTTAAGCCCTGAGCCGGAGTAAGCCGAGAAGGTTATCTTCTCCATAAGAAGGCGCCTTTTTTCCTCATCCAGATTACGGAGTTCTTCCTCTACAACCCTGGCAGATTCTCTGCCCAGAAGCAGGGTTGGCTTTTTTATGTCCTCTCTGTACAGATAAAGTGCTTCACGGAAGGATGCCACCACGAACATGTCGATGCACTCTTCCTCATCGAGGATCCTCGTCACCAATTTAAGTCCATGACCATAGGCATCCCCCTTCACCACAGCAGCATATTTGGCATTTTCAGGAATTGTCGCCTTGAGCTTTTGTATATTTTCATGCAATATTCTTGTATCAACTATAGTTTTGTTAAGCAACTTTTTCTCCTGTAAAAAAATAGGCATGCAAAGGGTTTTCATGCGTTTTTCGTATTAAAACCTGCAATAGGTATACATAGTAATTATACTATATTTCGTACCAAAATCCGCTAAACATTATTAATATTCCATTAATTCAGGCCTTGCCTGTCAGGGGTCTGAAACAGAAAAAAGCCTTGGAATAATCCAAGGCTCAGACTGTAGACAAAGTCATTATCAATACCCGCTGTAGTGATTATAGTCACCTCAGATACTTATCAATGGACTTTCGCGGCATAAATCCTCGCGCCCTCATAGAAATGATTCTATTAGTTTCCTAAATCAATTCCGGGCGCTTCGGTTTATTCCACGGTTCCATTGACAGCTATCTGAGGGTGGCTTTTTAGTCTGTAAGCGGGTATTGATAAGGAGGTATTCGCTGTCCGGCATGACCTAAGCCCCTTTTTTCACCTAAAGGCATGAAGGCATTCGGCTTCCCGGCATGACCTAAGCCCCTTTTTTCACCTAAAGGCATGAAGGCATTCGGCTTCCCGGCATGACCTAAGGCACTTTTTTCGGCTTTGGGCATGAAGATCTTCGGCTTCCCGGCATGACCTAAGGCACTTTTTCAAGGAAAGGGCATGAAGAATAGCAAAAACTTACATGCCTTAATACATATAGCAGCGCAAAGGCATGAAGCCGGTCTTATACCAGCAAATCCCACTAGCGTATCGCTTAAGACCGCCATGAGCTGCACTTATCAGAAGGCGCCCTTGGCGCATTCTTAATTCATATCCGCTTACAGACCAAAAAATATATCCCGGATATCTGTCAATGGAACCGTGGAATAAACCGCAGCGACCGGGTTAAGTACCAGATGCACATAAACAGCTGCATGAAAGGTCGCGAGGATTTATGCCGCGAAAGT
>DFGW01000197.1 GCA_002372465.1 Butyrivibrio sp. UBA3740 | reverse complement strand
CTTTTTGCAGTTCATGTCGAAGATCTGCTCAAGCTCATCGATATTGTAATCCGGAAACTCGATGTACTTGTTGAACCTGGACTTAAGTCCGGGGTTTGAGTCAATAAACTTCTTCATGGGCTCTGTATAGCCGGCAACGATGACAACAAAGTCATCTCTGTTGTCCTCCATGGCCTTAAGGATGGTGTCAATTGCCTCCTGCCCGAAGGCATCGTCCTTCTGAGCAAGGGCATAAGCCTCGTCTATGAAAAGAACGCCACCCTTGGCCTTAGCGATCTGTTCCTGGGTCTTGATGGCAGTCTGTCCCACATATCCGGCAACAAGCCCCGATCTGTCAACCTCCACCAGCTGTCCCTTTGAAAGGACTCCGATCTGTTTGTAGATCTGGGCAATTATCCTGGCAACAGTGGTCTTACCTGTTCCGGGATTTCCTGTAAATACCAGGTGAAGGGATACAGGTACTGACTTAAGTCCCTGTTCCTGCCTTGCCTTCTGCACCTTAACAAAGGCAGTAAGCTCTTTTACATCCTCTTTGATGGTAGTAAGTCCAACGAGCTTATCCAGGGTCTCCATGGGGTCTTCTTCAGGTTCTGCAGGCTTTTCTTCTTCCTTGGGTTCAGGAGCTGCGCCTCCCTTGGCAAAAAGAGCTTTCGCCTCCTCTAAAGCCTCGTTGGCACTGGCCATGGCATCCTTCCCAGGCTCCTGCTTTGGTTCTTCTATCTTATTTTCCGGCATTTCGGGCTTTGGCGCTGCGCCGGAAGTAGAAGATGTCTTTGTAGTAGAAAAGAAGTCCCCGTATAAGCTCCCCAACAGGTCCTTCTGCATATTTGTTATCTTCTGGAGTGTCTCCAGTTCTTTATTTCTTTCCATTTCCCTCTCCATCCGTAATTCTATAAAATACCTCTATCATTATATATGTAACCACCCAAAAGAAAAAGAAAAAAATACGGCATATCCCAAAGGAGGATACGCCGTATCAAGATTAGTCTGCCTTAGTCGTTGAGGAACCAACCGCCTCTTGACATGAATGTTCTGTTTGTTACCAGTGCATCAACGCTCTGGCCGATGATCTGGGAGGCCTTTTCCTTGTAGGCTGCAGCTCCTGCAGTACCAAGGTTCTTGTAGAAGTCATAGGCCATCTTCTTGCTGCCGTCAAGGTTCTTAAGTCCCTGGGCAATGTGGCTCTCCATCTCGTGGGCATCATCTGTCTCTCTGAAGAGAATGAAGCTCTTGATATATGGATTGTTCTCAGCCATTGTGTATGCATAGGTTATGGAAGCTGCCTGGGCATCCTCACCAAAGCTTGATGTATAGCCGATCTCTGTCAATGAGATATCTCTTACTTTTCCGCCGGGAGCAAGGAATGAAGCCTGGCACATGTAGTCTGTAAGGATGTAGATATTCTCCATTGTGATGTATGGAGTAGCAAGGGTTGTATTTACATATTGAGCCTGCTGCTTCCACGCATAAGGGTCAAAGAGTGGTGCGTTGTATGGGTGAACTGAAAGCGACCAGTCGATATTACCCTCACGGTTCATGTAATAGTTGAATCTGTCCAGATACTCTTTTGAAAGGAAGCATCCGGGATTTGACTTTCTGTTCCACTCCTGATCAAAGGAGGTGTAGATCCTTGCGTTGGCGTTAACTGACTTGATCTCGTTGTAGAAGATACGGAAAGCCTTAACGTACTCACTTACGTTGAGCTCGATGTTTGCTGAATTTAAGTAGTACCACTCAGTTCTGGCATTAACCTCGTTGCCAACTACCCAGTTATCAACTGTTCCGTAGGCGCCGCCTGAGTATCTCTGGGCAAGGAAGGCTGCGATAGCCTTAAGATGCTGTGTACCGCCATCTTCCTTGGTGTTCATGGCATAGCCGGGGCATACATGAGAATCCCTTGAAAGAGGATGGATAAGGTCTGCACCTGCAGCAGTCTTGTTGTTGAGGATTGTCATTGTCAGCTGGAAATTATTGGCACTACACCAGCGAACAAATCCGTCGTACTGGGCAAGAGCAGCTCCGTTGAACTGATAATCCACACCGTTATATGAGAAAGGAACTACGTTTGAACCATCACCGGGGCCTACGATATCGCCCATGTAAAGGTTGTATACCATCTGGGCAACTCCGAGATCCTTGAATGTGGCAGCATCTGCGCTGTTAGGAAGGATTCCCTTCATGCCATGGTCATTTCTTGCAACTGTCTTGGTGGCAATAGCCTCAGGATTTGTGATGTAATGCTCATCGCTGACCTGAACCATTGCTCCGCCGCTCTTAACTGCTACGATAAACTTCTTATCAAGGTTTGAGCCGGGCTGATAATGATTTAATGGGAAAGTGAAAGTAGCGTTTGCTGCTCTCTCTGTTGTGGCTACAACAGTTCCAACTGTTCCGTCCTGGTAAACCTCATCAGAATAAAGATAATATTTTCCGTCATCTGAAGATGGCAGTGTTGCTGCCGAAACGTTAACTACTACATCTCCCCCCTGGATAAGACAGGAGTTGATTGTTACTACTCTACCTGCTGCCTCTGCAACTGCGGCATTTCCATCCACCAGTGCAGAAGTCTTACCTGCCAGAGCCACAGTGGCAAATACCATGATGCCGGCAAGAACTCTTTTGATCACACACTTTTTTCTCACAACTAACCTCCACATATTTTCACTTAAGCGTTAACGATTGCGTCAGTGAAGCTATTTAGTGCTTCCGTATCCTTTGCGGAAAGCGCACTCTTGATAGTTAAAATGTTCTCAAGAACAGTCACGTTCTTAAGCTGGGAAAGCTTTTCTGACATCAGCTTGCCACTTACCGGTGCCCAGGTTCCATTCTGAGCCAGGGCAAATACCCTGTTCTGCACACTAAGTGCAGCCATGTCACTAAGGAAGTTCTCCATGGGAGTATAGATCCCGTTATTGTAGGTTGGGCACATGAGTACTATCTTCCTGCAGCGCCACACTTCCCCGATAAGGTAGGACACATCCGTTCCGGATACGTCATAGACCTTCACGCCCTTAACGCCCTTGTCTCTAAGAGATGAAGCCACTGCCTCAGCAGCGCTGGCCGTATGTCCGTAAAGGCTACCATATACTACTATAACACCATCTGTTTCAGATTCATAGGTGCTCCACTTTTGATATTTATCCAAAAGCACGTTAAGGTCCTGCCTCCATACAGGTCCGTGAAGAGGAAGGATCATCTGAATATCAAGTCCCTGGGCCTTCTTAAGAACAGCCTGAACCTGCGGTCCGTACTTTCCTACTATGTTGGCATAGTATCTTCTTGCTGAGTCAAGGAAGTCTCTCTCAAAGTCATATTCATCAGCAAATATTCCTCCATCCAGCGCCCCGAAGGTGCCAAACGCATCAGCAGATAAAAGAGCTTTTGACGCTGTGTCATAAGCAAATAAAACCTCAGGCCAGTGAACCATTGGCGCTGCCACGAAGCTGAAGGTGTGGGACCCCGTGGAAAGGGTATCTCCCTCTTTTACCTCAAGGCGATTAAAATCCTTAGCCTGTGGGAAGAACTGCTCCATGAATACGAAGGTCTGCTTTCCACCCACAACAGTAACATCCGGGAAAAGAGCTACTACCTTATCGATACATGAACAGTGATCGGGCTCCATATGAAGCACAACAAGATAATCCAGCTTTCTCCCGCCAAGGGCATGCTTAAGATTCTCTATATACTGATCTGCAACAGTTATATCGGCAGTATCAAAAACAGCAGTCTTTTCATCATCGATGAAATAGCTGTTGTAGGAAACTCCCTCAGGTATAGGAAAAATGTTCTCAAATCTCTCAAGTCTGCGGTCGCTGCCGCCTATCCAGAAAATGCCGTCAGTAATCTTTTTTTGTCCATTCATGGATCTTTTCCTCCTGTTACTAATATTTCAAACACTTTTTAATTCTATCACATTATTTCTTAAATTCCGCAATAGTCTTTTCAACTACCTTTATATCGATAGGCTTTGTGACATGGGCATTCATGCCTGCATCAAAGGCCTGCTGTACATCATCAGCATAGGCATTGGCAGTCATGGCTATGATAGGAATCCTTCTGGCCCACTCGCTATCCAGCGCCCTTATGGCTGCTGCTGCCTGATATCCATTCATGACAGGCATCTGGATATCCATAAGGATCATGTCGTAGTCGCCTTCGTTGGCGGCCTTGAACATCTCCACAACCTCCTGGCCGTTTACGCCACGGGTCACTGTAGCTCCATACATGCTCATAAGCTCAATAAGGATATCTGCGTTGATGTCATTGTCCTCCGCAGCCAGGAACTTCATGCCCTCAAGAGGGTTCTGGGATTCCTCTTTCTTAGTCTCTTCCACCTTGGTAAGCTCTTCTATGGTCTGCTTTAAGGTGTAAGGGAATACCGGCTTTTGCAATATCTCATTGCAGCCTGCTGCCCTGACTTCATCCTGGACCTTCTCATATTGAGTGGTCACCACAATAATGATGCTGTTATTTCTCTTGTCCTTGGCCCTGATGCTCTTAACAAGATCTGCAACCGTCATGTCATCAATATCATCTATGATTATCAGATCAAAGTGCTTGTTCTCTTCAGCCCTTTCATTAACAGCCTTCAGCGCATCAAACCCGTTTAAAACCACAGTATTGTCCAGGTGCACATGTTCATAGTTCTTAACCTGCATCTCCGTATATTTCTCATCCTTGTTGACCACAAGAAGAGAATTGATTCCATGGCCTCTCCAGAAACCCACATCCTCCACATCCACAGCCTTTAGACGAAGGTTAACAATAAAGGTACTTCCCTTTCCTTCCTCTGTCTCGACCCTGATGGTTCCACCCATGAGTTCTACAAGGCTCTTGGTAATTGCCATTCCAAGGCCGGTTCCCTGGATAGTCTTGGTCTCGCCCTTTTCTTCTCTGGAGAAGGCCTCAAATATCTTGTCCTTGTACTCCGGCTTCATTCCGATTCCGTTGTCGGCAATGGTGAACTTCACGTTCTGGAAGCCCTCTGAAGATGATGCAGACTCAGAGATTGTAAACTCGATCCTTCCGCCTTCCTGTGTATACTTGACTGCATTTCCAAGGATGTTCATGAGGATCTCGTTGACCCTTTGCTTGTCAGCCATGAATACATCGTGCTCGAGATTTTCTACTTTTACGATATACTCCTGGTTCTTGGCCTTTGCCTGGAAGCTTATGACGGAGTTGATCTCCTCAAGCAAAAGACCTATGGGCACTTCCTTGATATCGAGAGTCGTCTTTCCGCTCTCGATCTTACTCATATCAAGGACATCGTTAAGAAGCGCCAGCAGGTTGTGGGATGCAAGTGAAATCTTTCTCGTATACTCTTTTACCTTATCAGGCTCATCTGCATGCTTTTCTATAAGCAGGTTAAAGCCCGTTATTGCGTTCATAGGAGTACGGAAATCATGTGACATGTTGGCCAGGAAGCTGGTCTTTGCCTTGTTGGCAGTCTCTGCAGCGTTAAGAGCCTCCTGAAGGGTGTGGTTCCTTCGGATTTCCTGAGTTCTGTCATAGAGAGCCACAGCCATTCTCTTTCCGCCATCATCAATGGTGCAGATAATGATTCCACGATAGTACAGATGCTCATTGGTCTTGACGTTGGCGAAGCGGATCTCCTCAATCATCTGCTCATCGCCGGTTTCCATGGCTTTAGTTATGGCCTCATCAAGCCTTCGGCCTTCACCTTCGCGCTGGGCCCTTGCTACAGACCTGATATCAGCCTTCAGCTCATCGATGGGGATTCCCAGAACATTTTCCGCGTTAGCAGTAATAAAGCTCGCCTCATAGGTATCTTCATTGACCACCGCCAGAATATCGTTGTTCTTCTCAACTACGAAGTCGAAGAGCCATTCTCTGTAATGAATATCATTGTCCTTGATCTTAAGCTGCTCCGTAGTAATCCTGTCTATCTCAGCAACCATCTCAAGGAGGGTATCCGCCATCTCCTTCATGGATGTGGCCAGCTGACCAATCTCATCTGTGTGAAGATCAACGTCCTCAACGTAGAAGTTACCCCTTGTAATCTCCCCGGCTACAGCCGTCAGCTTATTGACACGGCCGCTTAAATTGCTGGCAAATACAGACCCGATGAACAGTGCCACCAGGAAAAGAGCCAGTGCAATGACTATAACCGATGAAAGGATCTCGAATACGTCTGCAGTGATCTCACTTCTGTCGATGTAGTAGTAAAGCGTCCAGCCGTTACTTGTCTGCTCAGAAGGGCAAAGGAAATATTCGCCGCTTGTAACGAACTCAGTAACTTCGGTCCCTTTTATATTGTTTACAATTTCCTCGTCAAGCTCAGCATTGACAATATTTCTGTGATTTATGACGTTCCCATCATTATCAAGAATGATAAGTCCGTTTTCCAGGTAGTTTGACTGCTGAACTATGGAGAAAAAGTTTTCCTCATTTACCTTCAGGGTTATCATTCCTATACGCTTTGAGCTAGTTGCAGAATCCACCAGAGCCTTAATAATATACACTCCGCCTTCATCATCTGTAACCCAAACAGCTGAGTACTCATCATTAGTGAACTCGTACCACTCCTTTTCTTTCTCAGTCTGTGGCTGAAGCAGGAAATCACCCATATGCTTATCTTCTATAAGATCGCTGTAGATAGTCAGGGATTCAATATTGGTATCACTACTTAGGTAATACCAGATGAGTGGTTCTATCTCGTCATTAAGCTCTTCCCTCAAGGTATAAGGATCCACTTTCCCCCGCTCAAGAGCCCTTCTGAATGCGTCCTCATAGGAAAAGAACTTTACCACGTCATTTTCTTTTTTGACATTACTGTCAATTCCATGTGAAATAACATCAACATTTCCCTCCATGGCGATCTTGGTCTGCTGAATCAGATTGTTTCTGGCAACCATATAGGAATAGGTGCCAAGGATCAGGATAGGAATGATGATGAGCAGCGCAAAAGCCCTGATAAGGGTCTTCTTTAAGCTGTTTGCATATTTAAACCTGCCAAAAATATTCATAAGTTCTTGCCTCATCCGTTTTTAAGAATGTCGTAAACCAACTCGTCAACGTTATCAAATGCTTCTTCCATGGTTTCTCTGTTAAGAAGGACCTTCTGAAGCTCTCTTCCAAATTTATAGTGAGTCTGTTTATTCAGCGCAAACCCCCAGTCCATCCATGGGGTGAATACCAGCCCATCGTTATAGCACGCCTCGATTCCCTTAAATTCTTTGCCGTTTTCAAAGTGAGTGTCCTTAAGGTATGTCTGACTTCCGGGCCTGTCCATCCAAAGAGCCTTTTGTCCCTCCTTGGTGGTCAGTGCCTTAGCCACAGCCAGGGCGCCTTCCATGTTCATCGCGTTGGCATTAACAGCTATTCCCAGATCACAGCCGCCGATTATGGCTTTCCTGGCTCCGTCTGTTCCATAGAAGGGCATTGTTCCTATATTCATTTCAGGCTTTGCTTCCATTATTGCCTTATATATATCCGGCCCTCCAACTATCATGGCCGCCTTTTCATCTACGAATTTCTCTACCGCTGTTCTGTTATCCATGACATACATCTTCTTTGTGAGGATCATATGTGAAAGAAGAGCTTCCCAGTCGCCCATGTAGGGCCTTAATTCCTCCTGAAAAGAGGTCCTTCCGTACTGAAGCCTTCCTCCAAAGCCGCTTCCTCTGTCAGTGGAGAAGTAATTGGCTGCTAATACTGCAAGAGCACTGTCCGCCACATCGAAAGGGTCCTGAAGACTGCCTATCATGGGCTGCAAGCCTGAAACCAGCCTTAAATAGTCACAGCTTGCAATAAAGCTTTCAAAAGATACCGGAATTGGTGCCCTGCTCCTTTCAAACAGATCTACGTTGTAATAAATACAGGTGAACTGGGAGGTGTTGGGGATTGCATAGATCGCGTTTCCATATTCAAAGGCCAGCTGCCCTTCTTTACTAAAATCCTCCACCATATCCGTCACATTCAGAAAATATCCTGTTTTGGCATGCTTTTCCACCATCTCCTGATCCGCATAGATAAGGTCAGGCGCACCCTTGTAGGAGAGCTTGGCGTCCAGAAGCGGCTCATAATTGCTCTTATCAACATATTCAAATTCAAATTTGTAATCCGGAAATTGTTCGACCAGATAGGCCTTAAGATATTTCAGATCCTCCTCGGTATACCAGGAGGCTATTTTGACAATCTGCTGATCCTCTTTCGGATTGCCCGCAGCAAAAGACAAGTCCGCTCCTGTGGGGATCGTCCCCAAAAGCGCACCTGTCAGGACTGTTATTGTGGAAATGATACTTACAAAGATCTTCCTTAGCTTTTTGCCTTTCATAGTTCCCTCATAAGAATATCTGAAAGCCTGCTTATCTTACCAGTATCTTTTTTATCTCCCCAATATACATATAATGATAATCTCCGTCTTTGTAGACTTCGTCGACGATAGACCGGTCTACAAAGCCCTCCTCTTCATACTTCTGCTTATACAGCACTTTGCAGGTAATAACACTGTCTGCTTCATCTATAAATGGAATGCCCTCGTAATAATTTACATTGAGCCTTGCCCCTGCGATCTTGTCTTCATCACGGCCTGAAACTGCCTCCAGGTACTTAAGCGCACCTCTGTACTCATTCCTGTTAAGAAAGCTTAGCGAGAATTCATTGGAGGCATCAAGAAATTCCTTGGTATATCTGCTGGCGCGCACGTAAATGATAGCCACTCTCTTTCCCCAAAGGTAGCCTACTCCGCCAAAGGAGCTGGCAGTAGCATTCACCTTGTCTCCATTGGCTGCTGTTACCAGCATCTTGCCCCCGTCAAAGCAAAAAGGTCCTTCATCAACTTCCTGTGGATCAACTGGCTGAAATACATGAATCGGCATAGGCATCCTCCATTTCCTGATTAGAAGTCTCTTATTTTATCCTCTTCGGTCAAACCGGTATTTTCAATTTTTGTTATCGTTACGTCGTAAGAAATTTCATCGCTTACTTTAATAGTAACACGGTCTCCTACCCTATGTCCAAGCAATTGTTTGCCCATTGGAGATTCAATGCTGATAAGTCCTTTAAGGGAATTTTTCCTCATAGTGGTTACAATCTTGTAGGTCTCGATACTGCCGTCATCTTCCATTTTTAGGGTGACGGTCTTATTCATGCCCACTTCATCTTCCTTGGAGTCATCGTCTATGACTCTGGCTGTCTTTATCATCCTCTCAAGGAATCTTATTCTGCTCTCGTTCTGGTTTTTTGCCTTCTTGGCTGCATAGTACTCAAAATTCTCAGACAGATCTCCGTGGGCTCTGGCTTCCTTTACATGCTCCAAAAGCTCTTTTCTCACAACAACCTTGCGGTGTTCGATCTCTGCCTCCATATCTTCGATGTCTTTTTTGGTTAGTTCGTTATTCATGTCATCCCCCTGAAAAAAAGAAGGGTAAAGCCATTGGCTCTACCCTCCATAAGATTCTCTTTATAATCTGTATCAAGCCTTTCCAACAGATCCGAAGAGTTCCATCTTCTCCTTAACTGTTCCCTTGATAGCCTCAGCTCCGGGAGCAAGAAGCTTACGAGGATCGAATCCCTTGCCTTCAAGATCCTTGCCTGCCTCAACGTACTTACGTGTAGCATCAGCAAATGAAAGCTGGCACTCTGTATTAACATTGATCTTAGAAACACCAAGGTTGATAGCCTTCTTGATCATGTCTGCAGGAATTCCTGTGCCGCCATGAAGAACGAGAGGCATAACACCTGTCTTCTGCTGGATAGCATCAAGAACGTCGAATCTAAGTCCAGGCCATCCCTCAGGATACTTACCATGGATGTTACCGATTCCGGCTGCAAGCATATCTACGCCAAGATCAGCAATTCTCTTGCACTCGTCAGGATCAGCACACTCGCCCATTCCTACAACGCCGTCTTCCTCGCCGCCGATTGAACCAACCTCAGCCTCGATTGAAAGGCCAAGCTGATGAGAAACATTTACAAGCTCTGATGTCTTTGCAACGTTCTCTTCGATGTCATAGTGCGAGCCGTCGAACATGATAGATGTGAAGCCTGCCTTAATGCACTTGTAGCATCCTTCGTATGTACCGTGATCAAGGTGAAGTGCAACAGGAACAGTGATTCCAAGGCTCTCATCCATAGCCTTAACCATAGCTGCAACTGTTGTGAAGCCTGTCATGTACTTTCCTGCGCCCTCAGATACACCAAGG
>DFGW01000029.1 GCA_002372465.1 Butyrivibrio sp. UBA3740 | reverse complement strand
GCGTGATATTATTATGATGGACAAGGGAGCAGGCAAGAGCCAAATGCTTCCTTGTTTTTTCTTGGCCAAGAGAATATTGGTATGAGGTGAGCATCAGCTCATGAGTGCAGAGTGCATTCGTGGGGCTGGTGCTTTTTTCATGCCAGGAACTGATAACGGCTCGATTACAGAAAGAGGTGTATGAATGGATTTCGATACATTCAAAGACGAACTCGCCAAGGGCGTGCAGGAGAGACTTGAGGCCCTCTATGATAGGAAGTATTCAGTCGAGACTCACACAGTTGAGAAGATGAATGAGACCTACGAGGCCATCACAGTCAAACCTGAGGATGGCGAGATTGGTGTGAACATCAAGATCGATAAGGCTTATGCGGAGTACAACGATGGCAGATCATTTGACATGATCGTCAGACAGGTCTCTGGTTTTGCTGCTGAAGCCCTGGATAATCGTCCTGGCTTCGACCTGAATGCGATTCAGGATTACAGCGTCATGAAGACGAAGCTTTCCATGGAAGTTGTTTCCGCGGAGAGAAATGCTCAGCTTCTTGAGACTGTTCCTCATAAGAATATGGAGGATATGGCGATTGTTTACCGCTTTGTCCTTGATACTGTTGAGGCAGGAAGAGGCTCCATTCTTGTGACAAACAAGATGCTGGATAACTACGGTATCACAGCAGAGCAGCTTCACAATGACGCTATGGAGATTGCTCCTGAGGTAAGACCTGCGGTCATCAAGGGTATGTCTGAGGTACTTGCTGATATGATGGGCGCAGAGCAGGCAGAAATGCTTGGTCTTGGTCCTGTCCAGGATGAGCCTATCTTCGTTGCTACTGTAGAAGATCAGACTCAGGGAGCTGGTATCCTTGCTTACCAGAACTTCATGGATGAGGCAGCTGAAAAGCTGGGAGGCGACGTAAAAATTATAATAAAACTAAAGGGGCTCAAACCCTAGTATTTACGCGGCTTTGGACCCTAAAAACGACCAGGGAAAACTTACAACGAAACAAGGGAAAACAAGAAATTCGGCCTCAAAAATAGAAAAAAATCGATATTTTTTTGAGAAAAATATACCTCATCAAAGGGGAGATTTTTACATAGGACATTTACTTTTGTGATCAAAAAGCAGAAGTGAATGTCCTATTTCTTTACCCAAAATCCATTTCAAAGAAAGAGAGGAAACAAGCTTATGGATCACATGACTTTTGACGAGTTCAAGGAGGTTCTGGCTGAGGATCTCAAGGAGTCACTTTATACGAGAGGCTATGAGGATGTTGAGATCGGATTCACCCACACCAACAAGGCAAACATCGATTATGAGGCGATGACAATTAAGCCTGCCGGTGGACAGATCGGAATTACTTTCAACATCGAGACCTTCTATGAGGATTATGAGAAAGGCAGGGACTACTCAGAGCTTCGTCATGCATTAGCAGATCTGACAGCAAAGTCATTGGACAATGCGCCAACGGTCAACACAGATGTGCTTACCAATTATGATCAGATGAAGGACAAGCTTTCTGTGGAAGTTATTTCTCAGAAAGGAAATGAAGCATTCCTTGCGAATATCCCCCACAAGGATATTGAGGATATGGCGATCTTTTATCGCTTCGTATTGGATGTTCCGAGCAATGGTGAGATGCAGTCAATCACTGTGACAAACAACATGCTTGAGAACTACGGTATCACTCAGGAGCAGCTTCACAATGACGCAATCACAAATGCACCAAACTATCGTCCGGCTGTTATCAAGACTATGTCAGAGACACTCAGGGAAATGATGGGTGCAGACATGTTCGATATGTTTGCCGAGGGTCTTAAGCATGATGGAAAAGAGATGGTCTATGTAGCATCAACAGAGGACAAGGTAAATGGTGCAGGTATCATAGCCTATCCGGAATTCCTTAAGGATGCTGCTGAGAAGATCGATGGAGACTTTTTCGTGCTTCCAAGCTCCCGTCACGAAATAATACTGATTGCAGATGATGGTCTGGCTGATTACCGCTATCTTCAGGATATGGTAGAGCAGGTCAATGCTTCTGAAGTCCGCCCTGAGGATAAGCTCACCGACAACGTTTATCACTATGACAGCAAGGATAATGTCTTTGAGCTTGCTGCTCATTATGAGGAGCGAATTGCAGCAAGGGAAGCCGCAGAAATAAGTGGGGAGGATGTTGGCGACAAGTCATCTGTCCTTAAAGACCTTGGGGATAAGGTAAAGCAGGCTTCAATAATCAATGAAAAGGGAGAGAAGCTCAAAGATCCTAAATCAAAATCAAAGGGAGGAGAAGCAATCTGATGATATCAGCGAGATATTCAGGTGACAAGCCGGGGGATTGCAGTAATTGTTTCTTTTGGGATGAAGATAGGTCGGGGTGCAGGCTTGGAAAAATGAATTGCTACTATCTGTTAGAGCGTCCGCGCGTGGTTCCAACACCATGCGACGGATGCCCTTATAAGAAAGCAGCTCCGTGTATCGGATGGTGCACAAAAAGAATTTTGGGACAGGAAGGAGTAAACATGTATGCAGCATGAGATGTCAGACGAGGAATATGTGAAGTTTAAGAGATTAAGACGATTCATGGAAGAGATTCCTACAGGAGACGCTACTGTTCCAAAGTGTTGCCAGGATTGTGAGTGCTATCAGCCGGAATGGAAGTTCAGAACCTGCTTGTATACCAAGTGTAAGTACGGAAAAGATGTAAATCCTTTCAGAAGCAGACCACTTTCTCATGATGTGATTCCAAATCCTGAAAAGGATCTGAAAGATCTGTATGATCTGGCGAGTCTGGTATACGGGTGGTGATTCTATGAATTTCGACTACTTTTACAGCGAGCAGTCGGAACAGTTTGCATTTTACAGGATTCCCAAGCTCCTTTATACAGATGGGAGGTTTTCTGGGATATCTTCAGATGCAAAAACGCTGTATGGACTGCTCCTTGATAGGGTGAGCTTGTCCGCAAGGAACAACTGGTTTGATGAACAGGGCAGGATTTTTGTTTACTGTACTCTAGAGGCTGTGGAAAAAGCTCTTGGATGTGCTGAACAGAAAGCTGTAAAGCTTTTATCTGAGCTTGAAGGTATTGGGCTTATTGAGAAAAAGAGACAGGGTCTTGGCAAGCCGAACAGAATCTATGTTAAGAATTTCATTTCTTCCAAAGCATCACAGTTCAAGAACAGTGAAAATCATGGTTCTGGAATTGTGAGAATCATTGCTCAGGAACAGGGGAAATCACAGAGAAATAAAACTAATACCATTAATTCTGATATTAGTGATACTCATCCATTCTTATCGGACGAGATGGATGAGAGAGAAAGCTACAGAGAGTATTTTTACGAACAGCTTTCTTATGAGAGCCTTCTGAAGAACAATCCCTATGATCATGACATGTTAAATGAGATATTCGAGCTTATTCTTGATACTGCCTGCAGTAAAAGAGCTATGATCCGCATTGCAGGTGATGACAAACCTGCGGCAGTTGTTAAGAGTGCTTTTATGAAATTGGAAAGCAACCATATCGAATATGTGCTTGCATCCCTGAAGGAGAATAACACTAAAGTCAGGAATATCAAGCAGTATGTTCTGGCAGCACTCTACAATGCACCAATGACAATCAGTAATTATTATCAGTCCCTTGTGAATAGTGATATGGCAAACGGACTGATTTAGGAGGTGGAAAATGTGTCACACAGAGCAAACGTAACAGCAATAGTCAATCAAAAGGGAGGAACCGGGAAGACCTGTTCCACAGAGAATCTGGGTGTTGGCCTTGCTATGGAGGGTAAAAAAGTACTTCTGATAGATCTGGACCCGCAGTCGAGTTTGACTATAAGCCTTGGGTATCCAAGGTCCGATGAACTTTATCCGACTATCTCAACCATGATAGATAGGATTTTGAATGAGCAGCCCATCGGGAACAGAGAAGGAATCTTATCACATCCTGAAGGCGTGGATCTCATGCCTGCGAATATCGAACTGGCCGGAACCGAGATGTCCCTTGCAAATGTGATCAGCAGGGAAAAGATATTGAAGCAGTATATCGACACTGTGAATAAGCAGTACGATCATATTTTGATCGACTGTTCTCCCAGTCTGGGCATGCTCACAGTAAATGCTTTATGTGCAGCAGATAACTGTCTTATTCCGGTACAGGCCCAATATCTATCTGCAAAAGGTTTGGAGCAGCTTCTTGGAACAATATCCAAGGTGAAAAGACAGATCAATCCCAAGCTTAAGATTGAAGGAATTCTGCTAACCATGGTGGATGGCAGAACTAATGATGCCAGAATGATAAGTGATCTTATCAGAGAGACCTATGGAAGTAAGATTAGGGTGTTTGATTCTGACATCCCTCATTCAGTAAGAGCAGCAGAGATTTCCGCTGAAGGCAAGAGCATTTTTGCTCATGATCCTGGAGGCAAGGTGGCAGCAGCTTACAAGAATCTGACGAAGGAGGTGTTATCTGATGGGGAAAAGAGGCGCCAACATCAGCTTGGCCAGCTACGATGACATCTTTTCAACGGAAGAGACCAGAAAAGAGTCATCTGAAGAAGTTGAAAAAGTCCAGGAGATAGCACTTTCTGACTTATATCCGTTCAAGAATCATCCATTCAAAGTGCTGGATAATGAAGATATGCAGAAGACTGTTGAGAGTATTGAAAAGTTTGGTGTTTTGACTCCTGCCATAGTCAGGCCGAGAGAAGAAGGCGGCTATGAGATTGTATCAGGACACAGAAGGCATCATGCCTGCGAACTGGCTGGATTACAGACTATGCCAGCTATTGTCAGGAATCTTGATGATGACGCAGCTGTAATTCTGATGGTGGATTCCAACCTTTCCAGAGAGGAGATATTACCCAGTGAAAGAGCATTTGCTTTCAAAATGAAGATGGAAGCCTTAAAGCATCAGGGAGAAAGGCGCGATATTGTAATAAAAGATGGGAAAAGAGTTCCTGTTAAGTTCCCCAAAGGAACTTCTCGCCAAGTTGGCGAGAA
>DFGW01000043.1 GCA_002372465.1 Butyrivibrio sp. UBA3740 | reverse complement strand
CTTACACAGATGACATTCGGATTCTCTCGTGATGATGCCGGTAAGTTCCTCAATGCTTACTATGACACAAAGATCTTCGAGAACGATCCATTTGCTAAGCTTGACCAGGCAGGTGTTGGTAAGCTTATGGAGATGTCACTTAAGCTTGGTAAGCCGGTTAATCCTAAGCTTCACGTTGGTATCTGTGGAGAGCACGGTGGAGATCCTTCATCTGTTGAGTTCTGCCACAAGATCGGACTTGACTATGTATCATGCTCACCATTCCGTGTACCTGTTGCTAGACTTGCTGCTGCTCAGGCTGCTATTGCTGAGAAGGCTGCAAAAAGTGCAGGCGCTGGTTCAGCTTCTTCAACAAAGTCATTCGTAGATGACGAGACAAAGAAGAAGATCAACGAGGCTGCTGAGAAGGTTCAGGAGATCGCTAAGGAGCTTTGCGAGCAGACTGCTGATGTTGCTAAGGCTGGTCTTGAGGGACTTAAGGCTGGTGTTGATGCTGCAGCTAAGGCTTACAAGGATACAAGAAACAAATAATTCTCTTTAAAAGGAGTGTTAAGAGGAACTGCCCTATGGGCAGTTCCTTTTTTTAAAAATATGCGGGGAATAGATTTACATACTCATTCAAATTGTTCCGATGGAACCTATACGGTAAAAGAGCTGATAGACTACGCTCATGAAAAGAATCTGGCAGCAATAGCGCTGACTGACCATGATACGGTGGATGGTCTGGATGAGGCGATAGAATATACTAAGGCTAATTACCCTGATATGGAGCTTGTTCCCGGGATTGAGTTTTCTACAGTGGAAGAGGGAAAAGATGTTCATATTGTCGGTCTTTACATCGACCATCACAAAGAGGCATTTAAGGCTAAGCTAACCCGGTTTATTGAATCCAGAACAAGCAGAAATGTTAAGATGTGCGACAGGCTAAGGGAAGAAGCGGGGATTCCCATTACCTTTGAAGAGCTGACTGCCGCTTATCCCGGCGCTGTGATCACAAGGGCCCATTACGCCAGATTTCTGGTGGAGAGGGGCTATGTTAACAGCAGGCAGGAAGTCTTTGACAGGTACATAGGAGACCATGCTCCCTACTATGTGGAGCGTGAGAAGATCTCTCCCGAAGAAGCTATTGGATATGTGCTTGAGGCAGGCGGAGTACCTGTTCTTGCCCACCCCATTTTGTATCATTTTTCTGACAGGAAGCTGGATGCTCTGGTGGCAAGGCTCAAGGACGCAGGCCTTAAGGGCATCGAAGCCATATACTCAACCTACAGCCCATCAGAGGAGCGCCAGATAAAAGAACTGGCAACTAAATATGATCTTCTCATCAGCGGAGGCTCAGATTTTCACGGCGCCAACAAGCCCAAGATAGACCTGGGCTGCGGTATGGGTAAGCTCTTCCTTCCCGAGGACCTTTTAGAATCAATTCGCATGGCCGCCTTCTAAACTCCAATTTTTCCGCCTTGTTTGACTTTTTTGCAGCATACAGCCCGGTGAAAGGCCCCGGGCTGCATGGGAGAGTGTGACAAGTGACAAAGTTGTGGAAAAAGAGCTTTATAATGGCTGTGAGTAATACTATAATTAATCAGTGGGGGAGAAAAAATAATAATTTTATGGAGGTATGTGTATGAAAAAAGTTCTAAAATGCGCAGTATCAGTTTTACTTGCATTGGCACTTGTTCTTACATCCGGCGCGCTGGCAGTTACATCCTATGCTGCTAATACTGTAGCTGATGTTAAGACAATCGCTGATGTTCCTGCCGATCTTTCAGGCAAGACAATCATTCTTCATTCTAATGATGTACATGGAGCATTGGGGCGTTATGCTTATATTGCTTCAGTAAAGCAGAATTTCCAGGGTAGAGGGGCTGAGGTTATTCTTGCTGATGCCGGTGATTTTGCTCAGGGAACTCCTTATGTTGCAGGAACAAAGGGAATGGATGCCATCACTTCAATGAACGCTGCAGGTTATGACATCGTTACAATCGGTAACCATGAGTTTGACTATGGTGTTCCTCAGCTTAAAAAGATGCTTTCAGCCGGCAAATTCAAGGTCGTAAGCGCAAACGTTCTTGATGCTAATGGAAATAATCTTTTCACTCCTAATACTGTAATAACAACAAAGTCAGGACTTAAGCTTGGTTTCTTTGGTGTTGATACACCTGAGACCCAGACTAAGTCTAATCCTGTTCTTGTACAGGGGCTCTCATTCCTTTCAAAGGGCGACCTTTATGCCTGCGGACAGAAGCAGATCGATGAGCTTAAGGCTCAGGGGGTAGATCTTGTTGTTTGTCTTGCACACCTTGGTGTTGATAAGGAAGCTAAAAGAGAGGGTAACAGCAGTGATATCTTCTACGAGAAGACAAAGGGTATCGACATCATGATTGACGGCCATTCCCATACTGTTATGTCTGCTGAAAAAGGTACAGATCCTGTAACTTCTACAGGAACCAAGCTTCAGACCCTTGGCGTTATAGTGATCGACAACGCTTCCAAGAAGGTTGAAGACAGCTATCTTTTAAGCCTTGACGGACTTCAGAAGGAAGTAATTACAGATGCAGTTACTACAGCCATCATCAAGAGAGTTGATGCTGAGTACGACGTTGTATTTGCCAAGAGTGAAGTTAACTTAAACGGTGAGAAGGCTCCCGGAAACAGAACAGAAGAGACCAACATGGGTAACCTGGTTGCTGATGCACTTCTCTGGACTGTAACAAAAGACAGTGGATCAGTTAGCGTTGATCCTTCACATGTAATTGCCCTGACCAATGGCGGAGGCCTTAGAGCACCCATCAAGGCAGGCGACGTTACTAAGAAAGATGTTAACACTGTAATGCCTTTTGGAAACACTGTTACTGTTGTTTATGTAACAGGAGAGCAGCTCCTTGAAGCTCTTGAAGCTTCTACCTTCTGCACACCTGATCCTGTCGGAGGATTCCCTCAGACATCCGGAATCAAGTTTACAGTAGACACAGGTAAGTCCTTTGCAGCAGGCCCTGTTTATCCTGCATCAACTTACCATAAGCCTGCAAGCATAAACAGAGTAACTGTAGAGAGCATTAATGGTCAGCCACTTTCCAAGACTGATACATACGCAGTTGTAACCAACAACTTCATTTCTTCAGGTGGAGATACATATTACTGCTTCAGCAGTTCAGGAACAACCTTTGACACAGGTATCCCTATGGATGAGGCTGTTATGGACTTCATTAAGACTCAGCTTCACGGAGTTATCGGAAGCCAGTATGCAGCTCCCAGAGGAGACATCACAATAAAGTAATCCACTATATAGTAATTTGCTATAAAAAGGGGACACAGCCATATTCGACTGTGTCCCCTTTAATAATTTACATTAGAGATGCTGGTCTCTTTCTATCTTATCGTAGTGCTTATCAAGCCAAGGGAAGATAGCTGCTGTGAGCTTCATATCCAGGTTGAAGATGTATACGGTAAAAGTGAGAGTAAAGAGGGCTACTACAAGGATAGCCACAACCTTAAGTGCATGTAAAAAAGCAGACATTTAATTTTTCTCCTATTTTTTATTTTCTTACCAGGACTGATCATCCGGAAGTATTTCCAGTGAAGGATCGATGGGCTCCTCCTGCATTACTGTACGCATGAAGGAATTGATCTGATCACGTACTCCCTGACGGGAGATGATACGTGGATCGAAGAGATCGTGGGATACCCATACAAGAGGAATTCCCTTTTCACGGGCCTTTTCCTCGAACAGACCGTGCATACCATCGAGAGCCTTGCAGCTCATGTGCTCCCAAAGGATTACCATATCTGCGTTGAACATCTCAACAAACTCCCAGAGCTCATCCAAAAGAACCTTGTATCCGCCGTGGGTCCTGTTTCTCATGATCATGTTCTCAGTCAGCCATGCCATGTCGTAGATGGCCTGTTCTCTGTTTTCCGGAGTATCCTCTGTTACAAGCATTTTGGTTGAAACCATTGAAAGCATATCTGTAAGAGGAACAATTCCCCAGCAGTTAAGCAGCCATACCAGGAAGTCCATGTAGTAGTGGGACTGAACACCCCAAACTATAGCTCGATGCCTGTACTCCTTGGCGGCCATTTTCTTCTTCGCATAAGCCTGACGGGCAAGCTTTGTGATCTTTCTGTCTGCCTTTTCAAAGGCAGCGACTCTTCCGCAGATAGCCATGTAGTTGGTCTCAGTGTAGAGAGCAAGGTTTGAACCAAAAACCTGAGGATAAGGAGTACGGTTCATCTCAAGCCACTCCATACGACACTGTGTGGCGTAGTTGACACGCTTTGCACACTCGAAATATGCCTTCCAGTCCCATTTGTGACCGGTGTGTTTCTCTATGAATGCAATGGCATTTCTGATCTCCTGAGCTGCATAATCCTGGACATCGTCCTCTCTGTGACGAAGAGGAGCAGCCAACTGGAATACAGGGATCCCATCCTCGTGCTCAAGGCGCTGGGAGATAACTCCGTTACCTAAAAGCGAACCATCGCAGGTGGTGTTGCACTGGATAGCACAGGCACCAAGAATTGGAGCATCGTCGTCAATTGATACACCGGCTTCAGCCTCGGGCATGGGGCAAACATCACCGGCAAGACCAAACTCCTGAGCCACATCGATGTAGTGGCAGGCAGCATATTGATTAAGAAGAACTGATACATAAGTGGAAGGAGTCTCACGGGAGAGACATTTAAGATTGGGGAAGCCCATCATTACGGCTGTCATCTCATTCTCATCCACAAGAACTACCTTATCTGAAAACTTCTTGTCATTGCCAATCCTTCGATCCCCTCTGAAAAGAGAATCCAGAAGCTTTGCTACGTCGTCGATTACCAGGTCCTGCTCCTCGTGGCATATACGCAGATACTCGCCGCGAAGACCCTGGGTATGTCTGTCAACCATCATGGGAACAGCCAGATAATTGGCCATCCAGCGATAGCGGAACATAGCCTTTACATTCCTTGGCTTCATGACGAATTTACCAAGAGTCATCATGATCTTAAGCCATCTTGAATAATCGTACATTGTGTCCACAAGGCCACGCCACTCACGGCGTCTTCTGACCCTTGAACCCTCTTTATAAAAATCGCCGAGTCTGTCGGCACCAACTTCTTTAGCCATTAGCAGCCTCCTTCTGAGCTTTCTGGATATTCTTGATCTCAATGCTTTCTACAAAGGCCTGAACTCTGGTCTGCATCTGGCCTGAAACACCGATGGAATATGGTCTGTCAACAGCAAGCACAGGATAGCCATATTTGTCTCGAAGGATATGAGAACCCATCATTTTCTCATATGCCCAAGGGTCACAGAACTTCATCTGTTCATAAATGATTCCGTCTGCCTTATACTCTTTGGCAAGCTCGTTCACATAGCTCCTTCTGTGATCCATCTTATCCGTATTCATGAATCTTGGGCACTCGCCTTTGTTCATGTAAGCACGACAGATCTGGGTGAGGGCATCCTCTTCATCATTCAGATAGATAGGATTTCTTCCAGGAAGAGAGCCATAGCAGAAGCGGTCAGCACATACAAAAGCTCCGCTGTCTTCAATAAGCTTAACAAAATCAGTGTCGTCAACCTCGGAACCGGCCACAAGCACACGGGCACGGAAACGGTTCTTTTCATCGGGCTCTCTGGTCTTTAATTCCTCATAGGTTTCTTTTAGCTTATCCAGCAAAAGATATTTAGGCGCAACATAAGTTGCAAGAGTGATCACATTAAACTCATAGCCTGTAATCCTTGGATTGTCCTCTTTGCGGAAGTCGCCGATGGCACGGATGAGCTCGCAGACTTCGTTGTGCTGAGCAACTGCCTTTCTGATGGCTTCATCTGAAATGTCGATTCCGTAGTTTTTGGAAAGAGGAGCTAATATGTGGTTCCTGCACTGGAGAACATAGAGATTAAGGCCGTTATCATCGGCTTTCATGGGGATTTCCATGTACTCAAAAAAGAACTTTTCCTTGTCCTTGCCAAGGGTATGGAGAAGTTCCATGTTCTCGATGCATCTGTTCATCATTGAACATCCGTCAGGAGTAATGATGCAGTCGGCAAAATTATAACCTCCCTCTATTGCACGCTCTAAAAGAGCACGGGAGTACTCACATAAAAAGCTTGTCATGTAATATGTGGAAATATCCAGGGATCCTGTCCTGGGTGCACGAAGTCGAGCAGAGAAACACCCTTCAAGATTGAGAAGCGGTTCCGGGGTGTTTTCGCAGGTGTAGGCCACGCAGATCCTGCCATCTGACTGTGCCTTTTGAATAAGCTCATTGTTTGCCTCAAGGAGCAGATTCTCAAAGTAAATCAAGTGTTTTAAATCCTTCAACTTTAACTTTCTCCCTACCTAATATTATTGTTATTCCTATAAAATAGTCTAAAGTATAGGCCTCTTTATGTCAATTTTTTGTGCAAATTACATAAGACAAATTATAAAAAGTTGCTAAAACGTAATTACGACTATCATCCGTACGATTTTCTGTTTTATAATATATGTAGTATTGTTGATTATTTTGCTCATTATGAGGTATCTATGGCTGTTGCTGAGATGGAACAAATGCATAATTCCGCGGCTTACATGGGACTTGATGTCTTTGGAGGCAATTCATATGAAAAAGAGCTGCAGCTTTGCAAAGAAGTTGGCGCAGACGTGGAAAAACTCAAGGCTATGAAATTCAACACTCTTCAGCTTGCCGAGATCAGGAAGGGCATCGTTGATAAGGTTGATGTAAGAAAATACCTTGATCCAAGGCTTTCCTGGTCAGCGATGGAAGAGATGCGCCTTGAGATGTTTCAGGGTATTGATATGTCCAAGTACAGGGCCGAAGGGTTTGATACACTTCAGCTTGCCCAGATCAGGCAGGGAATTTTAAGTGAAGTGGATGTATCGGTTTATGCCAAGAAGGAATACTTTGCAGATCAGATGAGAGAGATCCGCCTGGGGCTTTCCAAGGATGGCGGAGTTCCCATTATCTTTTATCAGGATCCGGCCTTTGATTCTCTTCAGATGAGAGAGATCAGAAAGGGACTTGAGGCAGGAATTGACGTCTCCAAGTATGCCAAGGTCTCAATGCCCTTCATGAAGATGAGGGCTATAAGACACAGCGCAAAAGACGGGCTCATTTTTGATGATGCCACCATTAACAGATATAACGCCAGCATCCTTGACCAGATGCACAAGGCTTATGTCGAAAATGTTGATATAAAGAAATATATTGCCCAGAGATTTGATGAAGAGCAGCTTGAACAGGTTAGAATCGCCATTAAAAGTGATATTCCCATAGACAAGTACATCACCTCGGACATGAGAGGAGATGCCATACGAGAAATCCGCCTAGGGCTTGAATCCGGAGTGGATGTCAGACAGTATGCAGATGTAGCCTATGGCTGGCAACAGATGTTTGAGATGCGTACAGGTCTTGAGCATCAGATAGATATAACGCCTTACCGTAAGCCCCTTTATCAGGCTGATCAGATGAGACAGATCCGCCTTGGAATTGAGGAAGGCCTTGATGTTTCCAAGTACGCCAGTCTTATGTACACAGCAAGGGATATGCGTCGCATCCGTGAAAGACTTCTTCTTGGCGAGTACGATGAGAGCGGACTTGAGGGTGCTGATTTACATGCTGCTACCATAAAGGGAGTAAATCTTTCAGAGACAGATATTTTTGTCAATGACATGATCATCCACAGGGATACCTATATAGCCTTTGAGGAAAATAATATGATGTGCTTCCTTACGCTTCCCCAGAGGATGGATGGCAAGAAATACACTGAAGAGATCATCTTAAAGTTCCTTGAGAAGATGAGGGTCGTTTATGGCCTTGATAAAGGGACTATCAAGAAACTGGCTGAGGAGGGTAAACCCGTTATCAGAGCTTTAGTTGCCGCCGGAAAAGAGGTGGTCAACGGAACCAACGGATACTATGAATATTTCTTTGATACGACGCAGCAGGAAGAGCCGGAGATCCTTAGCGACGGTACGGCAGATCTTTCCAACATAATGTGCCTTCAGCAGGTCAAAGTCGGAGACAAGATAGCTGAGTATCACAAGGCCACCAAGGGAATGGACGGCTTTGATGTATTTGGTAATTTCATAAAGGCAGTTCCGGGAAAAGAGATCCCTATCCTTAAGGGCACCGGATTCATGATCATGAACGACAGGATCAGCTATGTGGCTACCTATACCGGAGCCATAAGAATGGTTGAAGACAGGGTCGAGATCAAAAAGCTCATGGTAGTACAGGAGGTCAAGATCACTGATAAGAAGATCAGGTATGACGGAACCGTCTACGTTGTGGGGGATGTAAATTCCGGAAGTGAGATAGAGGTTACCGGCGATGTTATCGTAGGTGGCCACATGGAGAGCTCACATATCACAGCCGGAGGAAATGTAGTAATAAAAGGTGGTGTTACCTGTCCTGTCAGAGGCGGGGTGAATGCCGAAGGTGATGTATCGGCCAAGTATTTTGAGGGCGCTCTCATTACAGGTAATAACATCTCAGCCAACTACTTCATCAACTGCAAGATTGAGGCCAAGGGCCTTGTAAAGACCTATGGAAGAGTAGGCATGATCTACGGAGGAACCATCAACAGCCTCTACGGAATTGAAACTGCCACTGTGGGTAATAAGACCGGTGCAAAGACCATCATCAATCTTGGAGTCAATTCCACTATCCTTCAGAAATACAATACCGCCAAGAAGAACCTTGTCCGTGAGGAGGAACAGCTAGCTACCCTCAATACGGAAAAGGAGAGGCTCAAGGAGCTGGGGGGTGGCGACATAAAGCTTATGCAGTGGAAGGTTAAGATTAATGCAGCTGTAGCCACCAAGGAAAGCAGGATAAAAGAGCTAAAGGCTGAAATCGAGAAACTGGAAAATGAGGTGGGAAGAGGTAACAGGGCCGATGCTGTGGTAACAGAGGTGGCCTATGCCAATACTATCTTTGTTATCTGTGGCGTTATTTACAAGCTTGAACAGGATTTAAAGACCTACGACAAGATGGTCTTCAAGCTTGACGCCAACAGGGAAAGTGTGATCATAAGATGATCCTATTGTAAAATACTTACTGCCGGAGTCCTCTCCGGCAGTTTTTTTTGTGAAAATTCGCCGTTGTACTTGCCGTCATTGTATGTTAAGTTGTGATTATAATTTTTTTTGCTTTACCACACTACAGTATTTGGTATGGGAGAAATCATCATGGCACAGTTATGGGGCGGAAGATTTACAGGTAGTATCAATGAGCTGGCATGGAACTTTAATGCATCCATTTCCTTTGATGCGCGATTCCTTGAGGTAGATGTAAGGGGCAGTAAAGCCCATGCACAGATGCTTGCAAGGCAGGGCATTATTTCTGACGCGGAGAAAGACAGTATTATGCAGGGTCTTGACTCCATTCTTTCGGATGTTCAATCCGGCAAACTCCAGATTACGGATAAATACGAGGATATACACAGCTTTCTGGAAGCCAACCTTATTGAGCGCATAGGAGATGCAGGTAAGAAGGTTCATACAGGGCGCAGCCGAAATGACCAGGTTGCACTGGATATGAGGCTTTACGCAAGGGATGAAGTCCTGGAGATGAGTGAGCTTCTTAAAAATATGCTGACAGCTCTTTTGACGATAATGAAGGACAACCTTGATACCTATATGCCCGGATTTACTCATCTGCAGAAGGCTCAGCCGGTTACCCTGGCTCACCATCTTGGGGCATATTTTGAGATGTTCAAAAGAGATCTTCAGAGAATGAAGGACATCTATGTGAGGATGAACTATTGTCCTTTGGGAGCCGGAGCTTTAGCAGGAACTACATATCCTCTGGACAGGGAATATACGGCAAAGCTCCTGGACTTTTTTGGACCAACGCTTAACAGCATGGATTCAGTATCTGACAGGGATTATCTTATAGAGTATCTGGCAGCTCTTTCTACCATAATGATGCACCTTTCAAGGTTCAGCGAAGAGGTGATAATCTGGAACAGCAATGAGTACAGATTTGTAGAGATCGACGATGCTTATTCAACAGGCTCAAGCATCATGCCTCAGAAGAAGAACCCGGATATTGCAGAGCTGGTAAGAGGTAAGACAGGAAGGGTCTACGGAGACCTTATGTCGCTTCTTGTTACCATGAAGGGAATTCCGCTTGCCTACAACAAGGACATGCAGGAGGACAAGGAAGCGGCCTTTGATGCCATGGATAATGTAAAGAACTGTTTAGTTCTTTTCACTGATATGCTAAGGACTCTTAAGTTCAACAAGGAGCAGATGGAGAGAAGCGCCATGATGGGCTTTACCAATGCCACAGATGCAGCTGACTACCTGGTAAACAAGGGAATGCCCTTCAGGGATGCCCACTCAGTTATCGGAAGGCTGGTGCTTTACTGCATCGACAAAAAGTGTGCAATTGACGATCTTGACCTGAAAGAATTAAAAGAGTTTTCTGATCTGTTTGAAAGTGATATATTTGATGCAATAAGTTTAAAGACCTGCGTTGAGAAGAGACTCACCATCGGAGCTCCGGGAAGCGCAGCCATGAGCAAGGTGATTGAAGCCGGGGAAGGATTCCTTCGGGACTTCAATATCAAATAAGAAAAGAAATATTAGGAGGAGTAACTATTATGAGCGAGAAACTTAAAGTAGCGGTACTTGGCGGAACAGGTATGGTAGGCCAGAGGTTTATCTCTATTATCAACGATCATCCATGGTTTGAAGTTACCACTGTAGCAGCAAGCCCAAGAAGCGCAGGACAGACCTATGAGGAAGCTGTTGAAGGCAGATGGAAGATGGATGAGGATATTCCTGAGTCTGTAAAGAATCTTGTTATCAAGGACGTAACTGATGTTAAGGCTGTAGCAGAGGACGTTGATTTTGTCCTTTCAGCTGTAAACATGTCCAAGGATGAGATCAAGCACATCGAGGAAGAGTACGCAAAGACTGAGACTCCTGTTGTTTCCAACAATTCAGCTCACAGATGGACTCCTGATGTTCCTATGATCATCCCTGAGATCAACCCTGAGCACATGGATGTAATCCCTTACCAGAAAAAGAGACTGGGCACAACAAACGGATTCATCGCTGTTAAGCCTAACTGCTCAATCCAGAGCTACACACCTGCTCTTACAGCATGGAAGGAATTTGAACCCTACGAGATGGTAGCTACAACTTACCAGGCTATCTCAGGTGCAGGCAAGAACTTCGATGAGTGGCCTCAGATGGTTGGAAATGTTATCCCATTTATCTCAGGTGAGGAAGAGAAGTCCGAGAAGGAGCCTCTCAGAATCTGGGGTAAGGTTGAGAACGGTGTGATCGTTCCTGCCGATGATGTGAAGATCTCCTGTCAGTGCATCAGAATCCCTGTACTTTACGGCCATACAGCAGCATGCTTTGTAAGGTTCATGCAGAACCCAACCAAGGAAGAGCTCATCGAGAAGCTTGAGAATTTCAAGGGAGAGCCTCAAAAGCTTGGCCTTCCAAGCGCTCCAAAGCAGTTCATTCAGTACATGGAGGAAGATGACAGACCTCAGGTTAGACTGGATGTAAACTACGAGCACGGTATGGGTGTAAGCATCGGAAGACTTCGTGAGGATACAATCTACGACTGGAAGTTCGTAGGTCTTTCACACAACACCTTAAGAGGAGCAGCAGGCGGAGCAGTTGAGTGTGCAGAGCTTCTTAAGGCATGCGGATATATCAACAAGAAGTGATTTAATCTATGGATGAACTTAGAAAAATCGATCTGGCTTTTTTAAACAGATATTATGAGAGCAACCGTTCCAACATTCTTGTGGTCTATGGCCACAGGAATGTGGAGCAGAACGCTCTTTTATTTAAATTCATTGAAAACAGAAGAAGTGTCTTTTACACTGCAAGGTCACTGTCAAGTACCGAGCAGATCTTATTGTGGTCAAAAGAACTTATGGAGGGAGGATCTGCTTTTCCGGAAAAGCCCACCTATACTGATATCTTTAATGTCTCCATAAATGCAGCGGGAAGAAATTCCGTGATCTTTGTCATCAAGAATTTCGAGTACATCGTAAAGGCTTCCAAGTCCTTCATGAAGGAACTTGTGGACTTTATGGACAAGAACGGGAAATTCAGACAGATCCTGGTGCTCCTTGTCAGCAGCGATGTTTCCTGGGTTGAGAACAACATGGTCCAGACGCTTGGCTCTTTATCAGCGAATATTGCAGGCTTCAGGAAGATTAAGCCTTTGCCTTTTTCTGAGCTTAGGAGCCACTTCAAGAACATGCCCTACAAAGACGCTGTGCTTACCTATTCGGTTCTTGGCGGTCAGACCCTTTTGTGGAGATACTTTGACGATTCACTTTCCTTCAAGGAAAATGTCTGCAAGAACATTCTGGATCCAGGGTCCTTCCTTTATGGAGAGGCGCTGAGGCTGACAGAGTACAGTCTTCGGGAGACATCGGTTTATCATACGCTGCTTTCCGAGATGGCAAGGGGAGTCAATAAACTTAATGACCTCTACCATGCCACAGGGTTTTCAAGGGCTAAGATTTCTGTCTACTTAAAGACCCTGATCCATCACGATTTTGCATATAAGGCTTACTCCTTTGGAAATGCCGGAAGAGAGAATGTTATGAAGGGAGTTTACAAGATTGCAGACCCTCTTTTAGATTTCTATTTCAGGTTTATTTTCCCAAATGAGAGTAGTCTCTTACAGATGCCTGCCGACAAGTTTTATGATATATTTATATCTGCAGGTATTCAAAGCTATGCCAATGAGTACTTTAAATCCGTATGCCGTGAGTACGTTTTAAGGCTGGAGGAGAGGGGACTTCTTCCCTTTGAGATCGGCGATGAGGGCGAGTGGATAGGCAAGGAAGGTACCATTGATATTATTGCCCAGTCTGACATGGGAGATACTGCCCTGGGACTTTGCTCCTGGCAGAAAATGATCACCCACGAGGACCTTACCAAGCTGGAATACTGTGCTAAAAAAGCAAGACTTGAGGGGGATGTGATCTATCTCTTTTCAACGGCTGGCTTTGACGAATGGTTACAGGATGCAGCTCTTAAGCCCGGTTCAAAGCTCCGCCTCATTGGGATAGATGAACTGACTAATGGCTAAGAAACTGATTATTACTGAGAAACCATCTGTTGCAAGAGATTTTGCAAGGGTTTTGAATGTCTCCGGGAAACAAAACGGATATATAGAGAATGAAGAGTACGTTATCTCCTGGTGTGTCGGACACCTGGTGGAGATGCTTTATCCGGAGAGCTACGATGAGAAATATGCAAAGTGGAAGCTGGAAGATCTTCCATTTTTGCCAAAGGATTATAAGTACGGTGTGATCCCAAGATCAAAGGATCAGTACAATATTGTTCATGGTCTCTTACACAGAGACGACATTGATACCGTTTACTGGGCAGGCGACTCAGGAAAAGAGGGACAGACCATCGAGGAGAACATCAGAAACTACGGCGGTGTTCGCGATGGAATGAAGGAACTACGTGTCTGGATCGACTCTCAGACTGATGATGAGATCAGGAGAGGAATCGCTGAGGCTAAGCCCATGTCCGATTACGCACTCCTTGGCGAATCCGGCATTATGCGTGCCATAGAGGACTACAGTCTTGGTATCAATTTTTCCAGAGCACTTTCAGTTAAATACGGAAAGCTTTTGAACGATGCTGCAGCAACCAAGTCATACACAGCCATAGCAGTAGGCCGTGTTATGACCTGTGTTCTTGGCATGGTTGTAAGGCGTGAGCGAGAGATAAGAGACTTTGTCGAGACTCCTTTTTACAGGATCGTCGGCTCTTTTTCTGATGCAAGGATCATGGCGGAGTGGAGAGCAGTGGAGGGGTCCAGGTTTTTTGAGGCACCTTGCCTGTACAAGGAAAACGGCTTTAGAAAGCAGGAGGACGCCCAGGCACTTATAGATTCTCTTCAGGGAAAAGAGGCTGTAATCGACAGCATAGAGTCAGGCAAAACCTCCAAGAAAGCCCCTATGCTCTTTAACCTGGCTGAGCTTCAGGGCGAGTGTTCAAAGCGCTTTAAGATAAGCCCTTCCCAGACTTTGGAGGTTGCTCAGGAGCTGTATGAGAAGAAGCTCACCACCTATCCCAGAACTGATGCCAGAGTTCTTACAAGCGCTGTGGCAAAAGAGATAAGCAGGAATATACGTGGACTGACATCACTTGATGAGGTTGGCAAATTTGCAGATAATGTGCTCAAAAACGGTATGTACAAGGGCATTGAGAAGTCTTCCTATACCGACGATTCCAAGGTTACAGACCACTATGCCATCATTCCTACAGGGCAGACAGGGGCGCTGGGGTCACTGTCGCCTCTTTCTAAGAATGTTTACCTTCTGATAGTAAAGAGATTCCTTGCTATCTTTTACCCTGCAGCCCAGTATAAGACTGCCAAGCTTCAGATAATAGTTGATGGAGAAAGGTTCTTTGCTTCTTCCAAGGTCCTTATTTCTCCGGGATATCTTGAGGTTATCGGTATGCCTTCTGACAAAGCATCCTCCGGATCGGACTCTGATTCGGCACAAGGAGCTGAGGATGAAGAGGATGTGGGAGTATCCAAGGAAGATTTTATAAGGTTTGTAGACAGCGCCAAAAAGGGCGATTTTATAGCAGTCAATGATTATTCCATCAAGGAGGGCAAGACTTCACCTCCAAAGCGATATACCTCCGGAACCCTTATTCTTGCCATGGAAAATGCAGGAAATCTCATAGAGGATGAGGAGCTTCGAGCACAGATCAAAAAGAGCGGAATCGGAACTGCAGCAACCAGAGCAGGAATAATAGATAAGCTTATTACCAACAAGTACCTTAATGTCAGTAAGTCCCAGATCATCACTCCCGGAAATATCGGTGAGATGATCTACGAGGTGGTCAATCTGTCCATCCCAACGCTTCTTAATCCGGAGATGACAGCCAGCTGGGAGAAGGGCCTTGAGGGCATATACAACGGCTCTGTTGATTCCGGCGAGTACAGGAAAAAGCTTGAGGATTATATAAGACGTGAGACCAACAAGATGATAGGAGCTGATCTCACGGGAGCCATAGCCTCCAACATAAGCAAATTTACCGGCAAAGAGGCTAAGGGATTAGCTGCGAGAAAGCCTATCGGTGTCAAGTGCCCTGTATGCGGCGGAGAGCTTACCACAACCTCTTTTGGCTATGGCTGTAGCAACTACTTTAACGACCAGATAAAGTGCGGATTCTCCATCGGAGAGATTGCCGGGAAGAGGCTTGAAGAAGAGGATGTTAAAAAACTAATTACCGAGGGTAAGACAGGAGTTATTGACGGCTTTACCAGTAAGAACAAGAAGAAATTCAAGGCAGTTCTTGTCCTTAATAAAGACGAGGCGGGAAAACCTGTTGTGGGCTTTGACTTTACAGATGTTCCGGCGGAGTACGTCGAGGGGGTGAGCTGCCCTGTCTGCGGAGGCAAGATAGTAAAGACCGGATACGGAATAGCCTGTGAGAATCGTGGTAAAGAGGAGAATGGATGCTACTTCAATATCGGAGAGATTGCGGGCAAAAAGTTATCTGACGAGGCGCTTACAGCTCTTTTGACAAAGGGAACGACAGATGTTATCCGGGGATTTAAATCAAAGTCCAAGACCAGCTTTGATGCAAAGCTCGTACTTAGGAAGCAGGAGGATGATAAGCTCGGAGTATCCTTTGACTTTGAGGGAATAGAACCCGAGTATCTTAAAGATGTTGTATGTCCTGACTGTGGTGGCAGGATTGTGAAGAAATCTGTGGGATTTAGCTGTGAGAATTACAAGAAGGAGGATTCCAACTCCTGCAAGTTCTTCATCGGCAAGATAGCCCAGAAGCAGCTTTCGGAAGCTGTTGTTACCGAGCTTTTGAAGGAAGGAAGGACCGGTACTGTCCGCGGCTTCAAGAATAAAGACAAAAAGACTTTTGATGCCTGTCTTGTCCTTAAGAAGAATGAAGAGGGGAAGGCGGAAGTTTCTTTTGACTTTGAAAATGTGGAGGCCAAGACTGTAAAGGGCGCAACCTGTCCTGTCTGCGGCGGCGAGATTGTAAAGACCAGCTTTGGCTATGGCTGCAAGAATTACAGCAAGGATGATCCTGAGCACAGCTGTAAGTTCAATATCGGACAGATTGCAGGGAAGAAGCTTAATGACAGCCAGATCAAGGAGCTTCTGACAAATGGTATCACCCCCACTATTAGCGGCTTTAAGAGCAAGTCAGGAAAGCCCTTTGATGCAAAGCTTGCACTGGGAAAAGATGAGTCAGGGAAAGTTACAGGCATAAGGTTTGTCTTTGAAAACGAGGACCAGGTCCTGGAAGGGGTAAAGTGTCCTAAGTGTGGCAAGGCTGTAATCAAAGGCCACTGGGGATACAGGTGCGAGGACAACAAGAAGGGCGAAGAAGGCGGCTGCGACTTCTTTATTGGCAAGGTTGCAGGCTTGGAGCTGGCTAAAGAGGACGTTATTAAGCTCCTGACCGACAAGATCACAGACAAGATCGCAGGCTTTACCAGCAAGTCCGGCAACAGCTTCGATGCAAGGCTGGCCTTTGATGAAGAGTATAGAGTGGTATTCAAATTTGATTGATCAGGAAAAAAACTGAAGCCGGCAGGTTAAACTGCCGACTTTCTTTTTTTTGAACATAACGTTGATAAGTGTACGTTTTTGAGATACGATTAATTAGACGAAATATGTGCTTGGAGGCAAAAGAATGAATCCAAAGATCATAGTAGTAGATGATGACCCCATGATCCTTAAGAGGGCATGGAATATACTTTCAGATGCAGGCATGAAGGTTGTGGTCTTAAAATCAGGAGAGCAGCTCTTAAAGCACATAAAAGCAAACCCGGCCCCCGACCTTATCCTTCTTGATATCAGGATGCCGGAAATGGACGGCTTTGAAACCTTAGAGCAGCTTAGGGAAATAGAGAAGAAGGGTCACGAGACCCCGGTCATATTCCTTACAGCTACTGAGGAAGAGGACGTGGAGACCAAAGGACTGTCCCTTGGAGCCATGGACTATATCAAAAAGCCTTTCGTTCCGGATGTGCTGGCCCTCAGGGTGTCACATGCAGTTGAACTTGTAAGGCTGCAAAGGAATCTTCAGGCGGAAGTTAAGAAAAAAACAAAAGAGAATGAACAGCTCTTTTTCCATGTGGTTGCTTCACTTGCTGATGCCATTGATGCCAAGGACACCTATACAAACGGTCATTCCGGGAGAGTGGCTCAGTATTCCAAAGAGATAGCAAGGCGTTATGGCTATGATGAAAAGAGCCAGGACAGCATCTACATGATGGGGCTTTTGCACGACGTAGGAAAGATCGGTGTTCCGGATGAAGTAATAAACAAGCGCGGCCGTCTTACGGATGAGGAATTTGCAGCCATCAAAAAACATCCATCCATAGGTGGACGAATTCTCTCCAATATTGTTGAGATGCCGGCACTTTCTGCAGGTGCCAAGTGGCATCACGAAAGATATGACGGAAAGGGGTATCCGGAGGGGCTTAAGGGAGATGAGATCCCTGAGGAAGCCAGGATAATAGCTGTGGCCGATGCCTATGATGCCATGACCAGC
>DFGW01000254.1 GCA_002372465.1 Butyrivibrio sp. UBA3740 | reverse complement strand
ACAAGGTCAAGCTCTGTCTGCATTGTCTTGGACTCTTCGATTGTGATAACACCATCGTTGGAAACCTTCTCCATTGCATCAGCGATCATCTGACCAACCTCATCATCTCCTGATGATACGGCAGCTACTCTCATGATCTGCTCTTTGCCTTTAACCTTTGTAGCCATCTTGCCGATAGCTTCAACAGCCTTATCTGTAGCCTTCTTCATACCTTTTCTAAGGACGATAGGGTTAGCACCTGCAGCCAGGTTCTTAACACCCTCGTTGATCATAGCCTGGGCAAGAACAGTAGCTGTTGTGGTTCCGTCACCTGCTACGTCGTTAGTCTTTGTAGCAACTTCCTTAACCAGCTGAGCTCCCATGTTCTCATAGGAATCCTCAAGCTCGATCTCCTTTGCGATTGTAACACCGTCGTTGGTGATTGTAGGAGCACCATAGCTCTTATCAAGAACTACGTTTCTTCCTTTAGGTCCAAGTGTAACTCTTACTGTGTCTGCAAGCTTGTTAACACCTTCTACCATTGATGTACGGGCATCTGCGCCATACTTAATTGTCTTTGCCATAGTTATTGCCTCCGAATCATTTTATTTGTAATTCTTATACTCTTTGAGTGATATGCGGATTGCTCCGTTTCACTCCCGCAATCCTACATACATTCGGAATCCGGCATATCTGCCTACTTCCTCATGTATGTTCGCATCCCGAGGTCAATCAATTATTTGTGCAAGCACATAATTGATTGACTTCTGTCTGCTATATCACTCACTTGATAATTGCTAAGATGTCGCTCTGCTTAACGATGATGTAGGTTACGTCATCAAGCTTTACTTCTGTTCCTGAATACTTGGAATAGATGACATTGTCACCATTCTTAACTTCCATCTTAACTTCCTTGCCATCAATAACTCCGCCAGGTCCTACAGCGATAACTTCTGCCTGCTGTGGCTTCTCCTTCTCAGCGCCGGGAAGAACGATTCCTGATTTGGTAGTCTCTTCTGCCTCAAGCTGCTTTAATACAACTCTGTCTGCAAGTGGTACTAACTTCATTTCAAATGCCTCCTTTATATAATATCTAGAATATACATTTTTGAATTGTTAGCACTCCTTTCGATTGAGTGCTAACCTCCAAGAACATATATTAGCACCTTTTATTTCCACATTCAAGTGTTTATCTTCCAAACTTCAAATTCGTCAGGTACCGATAAGCAGCATTGAGCTGCGAGGCATAAGAGTAACGGTGTCTTTGCACACCTTATCTTTCATTTTTCCCTTTTCATCGCCGGAGTATAAAACAATCCTCCACTCCATTCCCGCAGGAATGATCGGAAGCTGCATAGTGTGCTCTTCCCAGTGCTCATTAATAGCACAGTATATGAAGCAGTCCTTCTTTGTTCCGAAGTCTGCCTTAGGTTCAGCATACATAAAGCCAAAGACAAGGAAAGGCTGATATCTGTCGATTTCCCAGGCTTTTTCCCCATGCCAGGAAAGCTCGGGATAACCGGAGGAGTTATAATCACTGAAGTATTTTTCCCTTCGGATTACCGGGTGCTCTTTTCTGAATGCAATGAGCCTTCTTACGTAATCAAACAGATCCTTATACTTTTTAAGCCTGTTCCAATCAAGCCATGAAATCTCATTGTCCTGAGAAAATGCGTTATTATTGCCAAACTGGGTATTGGCAAACTCATCCCCTGCAAGGAACATGGGGATTCCCCTGGACAATAAAAGAATTGTCATGGCATTTTTCATCTGCCTTCTTCGAAGGGCATTTATCTCCTTGTCGTCAGTCTCACCTTCTGCGCCACAGTTCCATGAACAGTTATCATAATCATGATCCATGGGCGACGGTAAGGCATTGGTCTCATTGTGGGTCTTTTGGTAGCTCACCGTGTCGTACAGGGTAAAGCCGTCGTGGGAAATAATATAGTTTACTGATGAAGCCGGAGTTCCATTGGCAAACATATCAGGAGAGCCTTCAATAGACCTTATGATATCCGGGCCACATTCAGCTCCGCCCTTAATAAAGCGCTTTATGGCGTCTCTCGTCCTGGCATTCCAGTCCGCCCAGGTATTTGTAAAGTTACCGATGGTTGAAAGCCCTGATGGATCCCACCCCTCTGAAATAAGAAGCGTATGGCTCAGTATCGGGTCTTCTGCAAGGGATTCCAGGAGCGGAGGCGAAAGAAGCGGCTCTCCGTCCTGCCCTCTTACAAAAATAGGTGCTTCATCAACTCGAAATCCATCTACATGATAAGAGGACACCCAGTAGCGCAGCGAGTCAATGATAAAGCTTCGAACCACGGGATTGTTGCAGTTAACAGTATTTCGGCACCCTGTCAGATCAGAATAGGTTCCGTCAGAGTTCATAATATAATAGGTTCTGTTATCAATGCCTCTGAAGGATATGTATTCTCCTTCATCCCCATATTCACCGGTGTGGTTAAAAACTATGTCCAGTACAACAGCTATACCGTTTTGATGAAGCTTTTTTATCATGTTCTTCATCTCATCAACGGCCAGCCCCAGCGCTCCTGAATATGAGTAGCCCGTCTTTGGAGAAAAATAGTTACAGGTTACATAACCCCAGTAATTGCAGTACTCATCAGATAACCCCGGAATGAACTCTTCAAATTCAAAGGTCGGCAAAAGCTCAATGCAGTTGATACCAAGTTTTTTGAGATAAGGAATTTTCTCAACTATACCGGCAAAGGTACCCTTGTATCTTACCCCGCTGGATTCATGCCTGGTAAAGCCTCTCACATGCATCTCGTATATAACAAGGTCTTTGGGCTGGATCTCAAGAGGTTTATCCCCTTCCCAGTTATAGTCCTCACGGATAATGCGACCGCGCCTCTTAAAATCAGAATCAGCATAGGTGCGCTGATGCCACTTATCATATCCTGAAATAAGCTTGGCATACGGATCCAGTAAAATCTTTGTGGGATTGAAACGATAGCCTAAAGAAGCATCATTGGGGCCGTCAAAGCGATAGCCGTATTCTGTTTCCTCCCAGTTGAGGTCAAAGATCATAACAGAATATACGCTGCCCAGTCTGAACTCATCTTTAAGTTCAAGGATCAGGTAGGGCTCTTTATCACCAAGATGGTACAAAAGAATCTCACACCTGGTGGCATCCTTTGAATAGATTGAAAAATTCACACAGTTATCCGAGATTATTTCGGCGCCAAAGGGCAGAGGTCTGCCAATGCGGTACCTTACACCATTAAGCTCATGTGTTGGATATTCATCAATTCTGCGCATAATACTCTCCGTCCAGTTACTTATTATTATCAGGGCTGATCATCCCCGCTTAAAACCTCCATCATCTCTCTGACCATCTCCTCGTCCTTAAGCCTGAACAGTATCTCAACACGGCGCGATGCCTCCATGTCAATCTCTCCGTCAGAGCCGTAGACCGGGTTAGAATAGGAACGTCCCGTGGCGGAAACCAGGGCTCTCATCCCCTCCAGCTGACTTTTATTAAGAACACCGCTCTTGTCGCTTAAGCAAAACTCCGCAACTGCCAGGGCTCTTTTTTGCGAAAGCTGAAGGTTGTACATATAGGTGCCTTCGGTATCGGTATGGCCTTCTATAATTATCTCCGAGATATTATTCTTGTACTTGGGACTTAGAAGTATGTCCGCGTATCTTGGCAAAAACTCAGATAAAAACTCCTCTCCCGAGGGCTTTATTACAGCCTTGCTGTAGTCGAACAGTATGCTGGAATCAAAGGTGATGGCGCCTGTCTTTTCATCAACTGTTACCTTAAGATCCGAGTCACCAAACTCCTTGGAAAGATCCTTTACCAGTTCCTTCCGTATTCCAATAAGGTCATCCAGCTTTTGCTGCTGCTCGCTCATTATGGCTTCAAGCTTATTTAAAAGCTCATGCTGCTCCTTTAAGGTTTCCTCCTGGATGGCAATCTTCTCACCCTGCTCCGCAAGGGCCTCTTCCTGGGCGTTAAGCTGAAGCTGCTGATTGGAAACTATCTCCCGCTCCTTATCAAGGGCTGCGGCTGAGGCCATAAGCTCCTCTTCTTTCCCGGCAAGTTCCAGCTGCTTGTCATCATAGTCCATCCTGGCATGAAGCATGGTAAAAGAAATAATAAGAACAAAGGTCAGCAAAAGACCTGCCATCATATCGGAATAGGAC
>DFGW01000025.1:13260-13533 GCA_002372465.1 Butyrivibrio sp. UBA3740 | reverse complement strand
GGTATCTATCTGCTCACGCATGGCTGCAAGCTTGTCAACAGCCTCTTTTTCATTGGTCCACTGCGCCTTTCTGGCATCAAAATCTTCCTTGAGGTTGGCAAGCTCCTTCTGAAGATTGGCAAGCCTTTCCACACTTAAGGAATCGTCCTCCTTCTTAAGAGCCGCCTCCTCAATCTGCATCTGCATGATCTTACGGTTCATCTCATCCAGCTCAGCAGGCATGGAATCCATCTCTGTCTTGATCATGGCACAGGCTTCATCCACCAGGTCGAT
>DFGW01000025.1:0-13208 GCA_002372465.1 Butyrivibrio sp. UBA3740 | reverse complement strand
CACCAGGTCGATGGCCTTATCCGGAAGAAATCTGTCGGAAATATATCTGTTGGAAAGAACAGCTGCACTCACAAGGGCTGAATCCATGATCTTAACACCGTGGAAGACCTCATATCTCTCCTTCAGTCCACGAAGGATACTGATGGTATCCTCAACTGTAGGCTCTTCCACCATAACAGGCTGGAAACGTCTCTCCAGTGCTGCATCCTTTTCTATGTACTGCCTGTACTCGTTAAGAGTTGTGGCACCGATGCAGTGGAGCTCACCTCTTGCCAGCATGGGCTTTAGCATATTGCCGGCATCCATGGCGCCATCGGTCTTACCTGCTCCAACGATCAGATGCAGCTCATCAATGAAAAGAATTATCTCTCCATCCGACTGCTTAACATCCTCAAGAACTGCTTTGAGCCTTTCCTCAAATTCACCTCTATACTTGGCTCCCGCCACAAGAGCACCCATGTCAAGGGAAAAGATCTTTTTATCCTTAAGGGCACTTGGCACATCTCCGCCGGCTATTCTCTGAGCAAGAGCCTCTACAACTGCGGTCTTACCAACACCCGGCTCACCAATAAGGACAGGATTGTTCTTGCTCTTTCTTGAAAGGATCCTTATGACATTTCTGATCTCAGTATCTCTTCCAATAACAGGGTCAAGCTTCTGCTTCCTAGCCTTCTCCACCAGCTCCGTTCCGTACTTGTTAAGAGTATCGTAGGTCGCCTCGGGGTTATCCGTGGTAACATTCCGGTTGCCCCTGACCTCAGAAAGAACCTGAAGAAATCTGTTCCTGTCAATTCCAAACTCCGAAAGGATCTCTTTTACCTCTTTGTTGGCCTTCTTGATAACTGCCATGAAAAGATGCTCCACAGACACATAGGAATCCCCCAGTGCCTTGGCTTCATCCTCTGCAGATAAAAGAGCCTTATTCAAATCAGCACCGATGTAGGGCTGTCCCCCCTGTACCTTGGTGCGTTTGCCTATTCCCTGCTCAATCCTTGTGATGAAGGATCTGACATCAACACCCATCCTCTCCACAAGCTTGGCAATGAGGCTGTCCTCAATCGTCATGAGGGCATACAAAAGATGCTCCTGCTCTATTTCCTGATTGCCATATTCAACGGCAATCTTCTCGCAGTCCTGAACTGCTTCGATTGATTTCTGAGTAAATTTCTGTATATTCATAAAACACTCCTTCCCGCCGTCAGGGTATAATACGGCTTTGTGTTCTCTGTTCTATTACAAGTATAACACTAATTATTACTCTGTCAACACCCTTTAGTGTTATACTATTATCATAATCCAAAACACAACCCAAAAAGAGAGGTATAGAAATGGAATTTCTAAAAAAGATTAAGATTGACTACCTGCTGGGAGCACTGACCACCATTGCAATCGGACTTATCCTTATCTTCTGGCCAAATGCGTCACTTATCATCATGACAAAGGCGCTGGCAGTTATGCTGGCCATAATCGGAGTGGTTTTTATTCTTTCCTTCTTATTCAGAAAGGTCAAATTCCCCTTTGACTCCGTCAAGCTTATCATAGGAATCCTGATAGCTGCCATCGGATGCTGGATATTCATCAACCCCGGTACCTTTACCGATTTTATTCCCAAACTTTTTGGTATTTTCCTTATTGTCAGCGGAATCATGAATCTGGGTCAGACCGTATCACTTATAAGGTACAGCTACAGCCTCTGGTGGATCTGCCTTATAACAGGTCTCCTCACCGTAGGTCTTGGAGCCTTCCTTCTGTTCAAGTCCTCTCTGGCAAAAGAGATTATCGTCCAGCTCATAGGTTATTTCCTTGCCTTTGACGGCATCTCAAACATCTGGACCTTGTCCCGGGTCACCAAATATGGCAAAGCAGCAGATCAGGTGATCCGCGATGCGGAAGCTGTAGAAACCACTGCTGAGATCATTGATGTAACAGACCAACAAAAGTAACGTCAGAAACGGGCGGTAGTCTTTCGACTACCGCCCGATTTTTTTCTGTTTTCTTTTAAAGTCTTGTTTAATTCAGCTTGTTTGCTACGCGCTTCTCATTCTTTCCAAAGGCATTGTAGTGAGCAAGAAGAGCATCCGGGTTCTTGCCATATGCCGCCTGAAGATCAGGATAATTTGCGTAGTAATAATATGCATTAAATTCTGCATTGTTTCCTGCATAGGTCTTAAGAACTTCTGCTGAAGGATCTGTAAGAGCAGGCTTGATGTTCTGTACATAAACTTCTATCGATGCATAGTCCTTTGTTCTGTCAAGGTCCTGATCATAGAAATAGAAGAACACATTTTTGACCTGTTCATCTGCACCGATGTGAATAATGATGTCCTCTGTTCCGCTCTTATAGGTACACTCCACATAGGTATCCTTACTGGTATGATTGCCGATAAAGTACTGATAATCGATCAAAGCACGCATCCATACCTTCTGGGTGGATCCTGCATTCATGCTAAGTGTCTGAGCTCCAAGGTCAAATGCATCCGGCCACTCGCTCTCTGCATAAGATGTGATATTAAAATTCAGTGCCAGTAAAATCACCGCTGTTGCTACACAGAATACTCTTTTCATAATACTCTTCATATTCACACACCTCACTTGAATTTTGATTACGTGTCAACTACCATTATAAGACAAATTACCGTTATTTCACATAAATATTCTCTTAAATTGATTAACCTTTGATTAACAGTTATTCCCCGGAATCCTCCGCCACATCTTTGTCTTCCGCCAAAATACTGCCCATAAGTTCATAGATTTCATCTCTTCCGGTCTTCTTCAAAGCTGAATAGGGATATATCCTGAGCTCTTCCGGAAGTCCAAGCCCCGCCCTCAGCATATTAAGGTGCTTTTCCATCTGTGATGGCTTGATCTTATCAGCCTTGGTAGCTATGATAACCGGCTGGAATCCCTGATGAACTATCCACTTATACATCTGAACATCATTGGCAGATGGGTCGTGCCTTATATCGATCAGCAAAAAGACTCTTCGAAGCTGCCTGGAGGTATGGAGGTAATTTTCTATCATCTTCCCCCACTGCTGCTTGGTCTTTTCAGAGACCCTTGCAAAGCCATACCCCGGAAGATCCACCAGATAAAACTCATTATTGATATTGTAGTAATTGATGGTCTGAGTCTTGCCGGGCTCCTGGGAGGTTCTGGCATAATTCTTCCTGTTCATGAGGCCGTTTATGAGAGAACTCTTTCCAACATTACTCTTGCCTGCAAAAGCAAACTCGGGAAGTGTGTTATCAGGAAGTGTACTTGTTATTCCACAGACCGTCTCAAGGTTTACATTCTTTATAACCATATATTCACCCTTCAAAATACGCCTCAGGCGCAAAAATATTGAAAATGAAAGCGGAGCTATAAAACTCCGCTTTATCAATTGCCTTTATATTACTTGGCCTGTTTGAGCTTTTTGGGCTCCTTGCCCCTTACTATAAGTGGCTGGCTTGTGCCCTCAACAGATGCATCTGTGATCACACATTCGCTGATGGTGTCGTCTGATGGAATCTCATACATAACATCCATCATAGACTTCTCCATGATGGAGCGAAGTCCACGGGCACCTGTCTCTCTCTCATAAGCCATGGATGCGATCTTCTGAACAGCTTCATCCTCGAAGGTAAGCTTGACATTATCGAAATCAAAGAGCTTCTGGTACTGCTTAACCAGTGCATTCTTTGGCTCAGTCAGGATCCGCACCAAAGCCTCTTTTGACAGGCCCTCAAGAGTAACTGTGATAGGCACACGACCTACAAACTCAGGGATAAGTCCAAACTTCACAAGGTCCTGAGGAGTAACCTCCTTCAAAACCTCCCCGATCTCACGCTCGGATTTATCAGCGATCTCCGCATTAAATCCAATGGAGTTACGGTCAAGTCTTGCCTCAACGATCTTATCAAGGCCATCAAAAGCACCGCCGCAGATAAACAGGATGTTGCTGGTGTCAATCTGGATAAGCTCCTGATGAGGATGCTTTCTTCCGCCCTGAGGTGGAACACTTGCAACAGTTCCCTCAACTATCTTAAGAAGCGCCTGCTGAACGCCCTCACCGGAAACATCACGGGTAATGGACACGTTCTCGCTCTTCTTGGTGATCTTGTCGATCTCATCGATATAAACAATGCCGTACTGGGCACGTTCAATATCATAATCCGCATTCTGAATAAGCTTTAAAAGAATGTTCTCAACATCTTCGCCCACATATCCTGCCTCTGTAAGAGTTGTGGCATCTGCGATGGCGAAAGGAACATTGATGATCTTGGCCAGTGTCTGTGCCAGATAGGTCTTACCTGAACCTGTTGGTCCGATCATGATGATGTTGCTCTTTTGAAGCTCTACTTCATTCTTGTCATCACTCTTGGGAGCAAGGACTCTCTTGTAATGATTGTAAACCGAAACTGCCAGAACCTTCTTGGCTTCTTCCTGTCCGATAACATATTCATCAAGGAAATTCCTTATCTCCACAGGCTTAAGCAGATTGATCTGCTGATCCTGTCCATGAACAGGCTCATCATCGAACTCTTCCTCGATAATATCAGCACATATGTCCACGCACTCATCACAGATATATACCCCGGCCGGGCCTGCAATAAGCTTTTTTACCTGATCCTGTGTCTTGTTACAAAAAGAGCACCTGATCTCTCCGGAATTCTTTGCCATAATTATTTATCCTCTTTTTCTCTGGGACGATTCTCTACGATAGAATCAATAAGTCCATAATCAAGCGCTTCCTGAGCAGTCATCCAGTTATCACGCTCAGTATCTGCTGCCACCTGCTCATAAGGCTTACCTGTGTTCTCAGCCAGCATTCTGTTCAATTTCTCTTTGGTTCTGATGATATGCTTAGCTGCGATCTCGATTTCTGTTGCCTGACCCTGTGTTCCGCCAAGGGGCTGATGGATCATAATCTCTGCATTAGGAAGAGCCATTCTCTTGCCCTTTGCTCCGCCTGCCAAAAGAAATGCACCCATGCTGGCAGCCATTCCGATACAGATAGTGCTTACATCGCACTTGATGTAGTGCATTGTATCGTAGATTGCCATTCCGGATGTAATCTCGCCTCCGGGGCTGTTGATATACATATGAATATCCTTGTTAGGGTCCTCAGCCTCAAGGAAAAGAAGCTGTGCTACCACGATACTTGCTGATGTTGAATTAACCTCTTCTCCAAGGAAGACGATTCTCTCTTTTAAAAGTCTGGAATAGATATCGTAGGATCTCTCTCCACGGCTTGTCTGTTCAATGACGTAAGGTATTAAACTCATATTTCCGCTCCTTCTATATTACTGAATTGTGTGCATAGTACCACTACATACCACAATATCACACACTAACCATTATAGAGCAAAAAGAGCGCTACGGTCAAATCGCAGCGCTCTTTCTTATTAAAAAGTGAATCAGATAAGGAATTAAGCCTCTTCCTCAGTCTTCTTTTTTCTTGTAGTCTTCTTAGGCTTCTCTTCAGCACTTTCAGCCTCGTCAGCCTTCTTAGTAGTCTTCTTGGCAGCTGTCTTCTTGGCTGGCTTCTCTTCTGCAGCATCATCAGCCTTCTTAGCTGTCTTCTTGGCAGCCTTCTTAGCGCCTTCCTTAACATTCTCTACAAGGAACTCTGCTGCCTTCTGAACAGCAAGGTCGCTCTTCATCTGCTTCTTCTCTGCCTCAGGCATAAGCTCCTTAAGCTTCTCAACTTCCATCTTGTACTGGTGAGCCATGCTCTCAAGCTCTGCCTCAAAGTCAGCGTCAGAAATCTCAATGTTCTCCTTAGCTGCTACAGCCTCAAGAACAAGTCTTGACTTGATTCTCTCGATAGCCTGTGGCTTAACCTGTGCAAGCATCTGATCTACGGAGCTGCCTGTATACTGAAGGTACTGCTCCATGTTCATGCCCTGCATCTGAAGTCTCTGAGCGAACTCATTAACCATCTGTCTCTGCTGTGTCTCGATCATGGCCTCAGGAAGCTCCATCTCAGAATCCTCGATAACGGCTCTTACTACAGCGTCCTCCCTCTTAGCCTTCTGATCTGTTTCCTTCTTCTGGGCGAGCTTGTTCTTTACATCTTCCTTGTACTCTGCAAGAGTATCAAAGCCCTGATCGCTGGCGAAATCGTCATTAAGCTCAGGAAGCTCTTTAGCTCTGATAGAGTTAACCTTGCACTTGAAGGTTGCATCCTTGCCTGCAAGATTCTCTGCCTGATAGTCCTCAGGGAACTTAACGTTTACATCGCCTTCCTGGCCGATTTCAAATCCAACAAGCTGCTCCTCAAATCCGGGAATGAATGCGCCTGAACCGATTGTAAGAGGATAATCTGTTCCCTTACCGCCGTCGAATGCAACTCCGTCAACAAATCCCTCGAAATCAAGAGAAACTGTGTCGCCGTTCTGTACAGCTCTGTCATTTACATCGATTGATCTTGCGTTCATGCCTCTCTGCTTATCAATCTCTGCGTCAACCTCTTCATCTGTTACGTCAAGGTCCATCTTCTCAACTTCAATTCCTTTATACTTTCCAAGCTTAACCGGTGGTTTAAGTGCAACTTCTGCTGTAAACACGAAGTCCTTGCCTGCCTCAAGCTGCTCTACATCAATCTTAGGTGAAGAAACAACATCCTCTCCGCACTCTTCTACTGCCTTAGGATACTCTTCCTCAATAAGGTCATTGGCTGCGTCCTCATAAAATACTGATGCACCATACATCTTCTCGATCATCTTACGAGGTGCTTTACCCTTACGGAATCCAGGGAGCTGGATCTTATTCTTGTTCTTCTGGTAAGCCTTTTCGATAGCCTTCTCAAGCTGATCTGCTGAAACTGTTATCTTAAGCTTAGCCATGCTGTTATCAAGCTTCTCTACTGTAACGCTCATTTCATGTATCTCCTTACTAATGTCTTAATCTGCCCACCTGGGCACAGTCGCTTTCCGATTATAGCACATCGCTACCCAAATTTCCATAATTAATGAGGAATTAGTAGACAAAAAACTATAATTCTAAAAAATTTATTATATTGCGATTCAAAGTTAACATAATTAAAAACACAAGCGTATAATAAATTAATGCCAGATTAACTAAATTTATGGAGGCATAATATGAAAAATGAAGTAAAAAAAGAAGCAGTTAGCTCCGAAAACAAAATAGCCTTTGTGCACAGCATCAGGACCCAGCTTGTTGCCGTCATGGTTGCAATGGCTATTGTCCCACTTATCATAGCCATCGTAGTCAGCTATAACACCTCTTCCAAGAAGGCTATGGTTGATGCTCAGGATTCACTGGAATGGCAGGCGTGGTATATCGAAGCCACTTTGCAGTCCATTATTGAGCAGAACATGAACACGATCAGGCTGGTAGGGCAAAATCCCACCATTATTGCATATATTACTGCACCTGAGGCAGGTATCAGTGATGATGTCATCATGTCAACACTTAAAGGTGTAGATGACGTTCTTGCCGACGGTAACGCGACTACCCTCACGGGAGCTGATGGTATGCAGCTCTTCCGTACAGACGGCGGAAAACTGGTAGATGTCCATGAAAGAGAATATTTCCAGCAGGCCATGAAGGGTCAGCCCTATGTGTCCGATGTAATTGTCAGTGCTTCTACCGGCACCAGACAGGTAACCTTCGCAGCGCCCATAACAGACGGCTCCGGCAATTATTATGGCATCATTCAGAGAAACTACAATCTTGATGACTTTCATGAATTCCTGGCAGAGGAATCTCAGGATGCCTTTATCGTTGACAGGACAGGTCTTGTGGCAGCCCATTCACAATACAAGATAGGCGAAGGCGAACATGAAGAGGAATACCGAGACAAGTCCGAATTTATGGTGTCCGGAAAGGACGAAGGCTTCTACTTTGTTGACACAGGAAAAGGCTATGATGCCTATGTTGCCTATGTAAAAGAACCAAACACAAAATTCACCGTATGCACAGCATCTAATTCCAAAGCAGTACTGAAATCCGCAAGACAGGCAGCCACAACAGTAATCATAATCGGCATTATCCTTGCTATCATTGTTACAATTATCGCTTTGTTCTGCGGTACCCTTCTCATGAAGCCTATTTATACTGTTTGTGATTCCCTCACCAACTTAGCTGACGGTCGCTTCAAAAAAATAGATCTTAAGCTTGGCGAAAAAGGCGAATTTGGCTTAATGATCAGATGTACCAACAAGGTTGTTGATGAACTCAGCTCCATAGTATCTCATATCAAGTCCTCTGCAGCCAACCTTGGTGCTTCCTCTGAAGATCTCTCCGATATGGCCAACCAGATTTCCCAGACCGCAGAGGATGTATCCAATGCCGTTCAGGAAATCGCTTCAGGAGCCACTCAGCAGGCTGATGAAATCCAGAGCGCATCTGAGAATGTTGGCAGGATTGGCGATGCTGTCGGCGATGTCCAGAACTCTACCGGAAACCTTTCAGATCTGGCCAACAAGATGAAGGAGGCCTCCGAAGTATCCAGCGCATCCCTTGCTTCTCTCCAGGATTCTTCCTCTGAGATGACAGCAAAGATCGACGAGATTTCCAGAACTATTTCAGCTACTCAGGAAGCTGTTTCCAATATCAACGATAAGGTTGAAGGTATTTCTTCTATCGCCACACAGACAAACCTCCTTTCACTGAATGCCTCCATCGAGGCTGCAAGAGCCGGAGAAGCAGGAAAAGGCTTTGCGGTTGTTGCTGAGGAGATCGGCAAACTTGCAGATGACTCCAAGGAAATGGCAGATGATATCAGAAAAGAGATGGATATCCTTCTTGAACAGTCCAAAGCTGCCGTTCAGGCTGCAGAAGATGTACGGCAGGGCAATCAGGATCAGCAGATTGCCCTTGGTGAAACCTTAAGTGCCGTAAACGGTATGCTGGGAGATATCGGAAGCACCGTTGGCGGTGTACAGCTCATTTCCCAGGGTGCAGACACCTGCGAATCCTCAAAGAATGCCGTTGTTGACACCATGAGTGCTCTGTCAGCCATCTCTGAAGAGAACGCTGCATCCTCAGAAGAAACCGGGGCTTCCATGCAGGAGCTTTCCGCTACAGTTACTACCCTGGCCGGAAGCGCAAACAACCTGAAAGAAATCGCAGACAAACTCAATGACGAGATGTCCTTCTTCAAGTCATAATCAGCATTTAAAGCTTCTTTGAATTATATGAGCTGTGGTCCTTCCATAAGGATCACAGCTCTTTTGCAATCTATTAAATTTTTCTAATATTGCGGTTGGTTTTAAACTTTTTTACATCATAGTAGTATAATTATTTCGTGTACTAATATTTTTTATGACGTTATAAATTGGAGGCGTAATATGGCAAAGAAAAGTTCAAAAAGCAGCACAGACAAAAAAAGCTCCATCAGTTTTACTAACAGTATCAAAACCAGACTGATTGCAGTGATGCTGTGCCTCACCATCGTACCGCTGGCGGTTTCGATCATCATCAGTTATAACACTTCCACTAAAAAGGCTCTTGCAGATGCGATTGATGCACTTGACTGGCAGGCATGGTATATCGAGTCTGAATTTGAGACGATCATCCAAAAGAACTTTGCCGCCATGCAGGCTATTGCCGCCGCTCCTTCTACAAGGATCTATATCCAAAACCCGGGAGACGTAACTACAACATCAAAGGCACAGGCATATCTTAATAACGTAGATGCTATGCTTAACGACGGAAATGTTACCGTTATTACAAGCGCGGATGGAATGCAGCTGCTCAGAGCAAGCGGTAAACTTGTGGATGTATCTTCAAGAGAGTATTTCCAGCAGGCCATGGCAGGAAATGCATTCGTATCAGATATTATCACATCATCTTCCACCGGACTTAGGCAGTGTACCTTCGCTGTTCCTGTCTTTGGTGACAATGGCAAAGACGTTATCGGCGTCATCCAGAGAAACTATGATCTTAATGAATTTCATAAGTTCCTGGCAGAAGAAGCTGATGATGCTTTTATCGTCGACAGAACCGGAATGGTAGCTGCTCATTCCCAGTACGAGATCACTCAGGACAACGAGGACGACAGAAGTAAATCCACATTTATGACAAGTGGTCTTTCAAACGGTAATTACACAGCCAATACAGGAAAAGGCTACAGCGCAGTTGTATGCTATGTAAAATCTCCAACAACAGGCTGGACTATCTGTGCAGCCAGCAACACAAAAATCATTTCAGCATCTTCAAAATCAGCTGCAATAATAGTCGTTATCCTTGGTGTAATAATGGCAATCATCGCCGCAATATTATCCTTCTTTATGGCAAAGGGATTTACAGAGCCGATTGCAGATGTCAACGATTCACTGGCAGCTCTTGCAGACGGCCGTTTCCACAAGATTGACAAACACCTCCACAGAAAAGACGAGTTTGGAGAAATGGTCGGCAATACCAATGCCGTAATCAGCAAGCTCTCTGAAATTGTTGCAAACATCAAGGCCTCTGCTTCAGATGTAGGTTCTTCATCCGAAGAACTCTCAGATATGGCTAATCAGATCTCCCAGACTGCCGAAGACGTATCCAATGCAGTTCAGGAAATTGCATCAGGTGCAACCCAGCAGGCTGATGAGATCCAGAACGCTTCAGAAAATGTCGGAAGAATCGGCGAAGCTGTCGGAGATGTCCAAAACTCAACAGGCAGCCTTTCAGATCTGGCCAACAAGATGAAGGAAGCTTCCGAAGTATCAAGCTCCTCCCTTGCTTCACTTCAGGATTCCTCAGCTGAGATGACAGCCAAGATAGACGAGATCTCCAAAACCATCTCTGCAACACAGGATGCCGTTACAAATATCAACGACAAGGTTGAGGGAATTGCATCTATCGCAACCCAGACAAACCTCCTTTCACTTAACGCATCTATCGAAGCAGCAAGAGCCGGCGAAGCAGGAAAAGGCTTTGCAGTTGTTGCCGAAGAAATCGGAAAGCTTGCCGATGACTCAAAGGCCATGGCAGATGATATCAGAAAAGAGATGGATGTCCTTCTTGAACAGTCCAAAGCTGCTGTACAGGCTGCAGAGGATGTTCGTCAGGGAAATCAGGATCAGCAGATAGCTCTTGGCGAGACACTGAGTGCTGTAAACGGAATGCTGGGCGACATAGGCAGCACCGTTGGCGGCGTACAGCTCATCTCCCAGGGAGCAGAGCAGTGTGACACATCCAAGAATGCAGTTGTGGATGTAATGAGTGCCCTTTCCGCAATCTCTGAAGAAAACGCAGCATCATCAGAAGAGACCGGAGCTTCAATGCAGGAGCTTTCAGCAACTGTCACAACTCTTGCAGGCTCTGCAAACGGTCTGAAGGAAATCGCAGAAAAGCTCAATACGGAGATGGATTTCTTCAAAGCATAACCCTCTCCTTTTGCCACCTTGATATAATGGATTGCCATCATAGCAATATGGTGGCAATCCTCTTTTTTTGCTAAAATAGAAAAAAGCAGGATTATTAATATACCGGAGGTGAGCATAATGCAAGCAATTGTAGCCGTTGACAGCAACTGGGCTATTGGGAATAAGGGACAGCTCCTTGTGAGCATTCCTGCAGATCAGAAGGACAATTTCAGAAAAAGAACTCTTGAAAAGACCATAATTTACGGACGTAAAACCCTGGAGACCTTTCCTCAGAAGATCGTTCTTCCAAAAAGAAGGAACATCATTCTCTCCACCAAACCCGACTATGAGGTAAGAAACGCCGAGATAGCCCACAACAAAGAAGAGCTCATGGATCTTATAAAGGACGAGAATCCCGATGGTGTTTTCATCATAGGCGGAGCCAGTGTCTACAAGGAATTCCTTGATGACTGCGACAGATGTATCGTAACCTTTATCGATAAAGCTTATGAAGCCGATGCCTATTTTCCCAATCTGGACAAGCTCCCTGAATGGGAACTGGTCGACGAAAGTGACGAACAGGTCTACTTCGACATAACATATACCTACAGGATTTATGAGAAAAAGAAATAATTATCGCAAAGGGGTCTAAAGAACAAACATGCCTAAACGTAAAAGAGCCTTAGTGTTAATTAATCAGACAGCAGGAACAGGAAAAGCCGCCAGTGATACCTTTAATATTGTGGCAGCTCTTTCCGGCGCAGGCTATGAACCTGTAGTCTACCCCATTATTCCGGGCACGGAGTTTTCATCAGAAAAACTACTGGCGGAATATGACGGAAAAATAGATATGGTGCTATGCAGTGGCGGAGATGGAACGCTCAATCACGTAGTAAGCGCCACAATGGATATGAAGAAAAAACCGGTTATTTCCTATGTTCCCAACGGAAGTACCAACGATTTTGCCAAAGGATTGGGAATACCTTCAGTAAGGTCCAAGGCCATTGATGTGGCTGTTAACGGCAGACCTTATACCTACGACCTTGGCAGAATGAATGACCGTTATTTCAATTACGTAGCAGCCTTCGGAGCCTTTTCCAAGGTCAGCTATGCCACAGACCAGGAGCTGAAGAACGTTCTTGGCTACGCCGCTTATGTGATAAGCGCCATCGCAGAACTGCCTCAGTATATTGGCTACAGCACACACATGAGAATCGAGGCGGAGGGCATAGATGAGGAGGGAGATTACCTCTTTGGCTCCATGAGCAATTCAGCCTCAGTGGGAGGGATGAATCTCTTTGGAGACACCGACATCCACCAGGATGACGGCAAGATGGAGCTCATGCTGATCCGCGCCCCCAAAAACCTTGCTGAGTTCAACGCAATCTTAGCAGCTCTTGCTTCCAAGGAAGCAGGCAACCCTTATATAACATTTAAGCAGGTAAGCTGGGCAAAGTTCTACTCAAACGACGATGTTGAGTGGACTGTAGACGGCGAGTTTGGCGGCTCCCACAAGGACACAGAGATCAAAGTAATGAATAAAGCCATAACTATCATGGTAAAGAATTAAAAGAGGCAGGGCGTGTAGCCCTGCCTTTCTTATTGGATTTGGTTCTTAAATTGCAATAGGAATATCCTTAAACTGCTCTCCTGCCACTTCGTAGCCCTCCAAGGATACGTCGTTTCTCGTAAATTCATAGAAGTCCTTAACATCCGGATTCAAGTGGAACTTAGGTGCAGGAAGAGGCTTCCTTTCTATGAGTTCTTTGATAAGCGGAACGTGTCTGTCGTAGATGTGAGCATCGGCAATGACGTGTACCAGCTCTCCAACGTTCATATCACATACCTGAGCAATCATGTGCACCAATACTGCGTACTGAACAACATTCCAGTTGTTGGCAG
>DFGW01000126.1:6283-12793 GCA_002372465.1 Butyrivibrio sp. UBA3740 | reverse complement strand
CTTGGAATGGTAAGGCAGTGGCAGACTCTTTTCTATAACAAGCATTACTCCCAGACTATACTTGAGGATAAGGTAGACTATTGCAAGGTTGCTGAGGGCCTTGGATGTATGGCAATCAAAGTGACCAAGAAGTCAGAGGTAGTGCCTGCACTTAGAAAGGCGCTTAAAGCCAAGACACCTGTGCTTATTGATTGTATAATAGAAGAGGATGACAAGGTATTCCCTATGGTTTCTCCCGGGGCTTCTATCAGCGAGACCTTTGATGCCAAGGACCTTGCATCAAATAAGCAGTAATGTTTTGAGGGGATTATGAAAAAAGTATTTCGAGGTAGCCTTATAGGCTTTGTAGTAATAGTTGTACTTTCAGCTGTTATTTATGGGCTTTTGGGCATCTATTACATGGGTGGATTCCCGTGTTTTACCTGGATCAATGGAATTTACTGTACCGGTAAATCTGTTGAAGAGGTCAATGAGGAACTGATCCGGAACAGCAATTACGATGGTGTTGCTGTTCTGGATAATAGTGGCGCCAGACTTTTTGTCAGCGCCACCCAAACGGATATGACCATCGATTATTCTGATTCGCTAAGTGGCGTTTTCAATGAGAGAAACCCATTTTACTGGGGAGTAAATGTCTTTAAGAATCTGGCTTTCACCTATGAACCTACCGTAACACTTAATAAGGATAAACTCTCTGAAGTTATTTCCGACTGGGAGATATTTGTTAATCCTGATGACTATGAGTGCACTATTGAGAAGACTTCCGATGGCTACAGCCTTGAGAATGCTTTCCTGACTGTTCCGGTAGCCGATAAGGTTACGGATACGGTTTATGAAGCTATGCTTCAAAGAGAGGATGTTGTGGATTTATCAACACCTGAACATGAAGACTGCTACAAGGATGTGGACCTAAGAGGCTCGGATGAGGAGAAGGTTGAGCTTTTTGCCAAAATAGATGACATTCAAAGCTGCAATGTCTCCTATATGGTTGACAATGAAGTTGTTGCTCTTGATAAGAGCAAGGCAAGTAACTTTATCCTGACAAAGAAAGATTACGCAGATGCCCTCGAGGAAAAAGCTTCAAAAGTAAATCCCGGTCTTGGAAAATTTATCATCGATGGAGTGGAAACAAGTGCGCTTCCCGAAGAAGATAAGATTAAGGTGATCGAGGGAATAGTCACAGACGAAAACGGGAGCCCGATAATCAGCGAGAGCAAAATGTATGCTTTCCTTAAGAATATTGCCGATACTCACAACACTGCATGGATGATGGAACAATATCGCGAAGGGCAAAGCTCTACAGTTATCATCAACGATAATCGCAGAGGTGATGGATCTGTATTTGATATTGCTTCAGAATTTGACTTTCTGAAAAATGAAATGATGTCAGGGGTTGTACAGCCGAGGCAGCGTGAATTTCAACTTTCCAAGAGTGCTGTTATCCATGATGCGGTAGCAGAGCTTGGCAAAACCTATATCGAAATAAACATGGGAGATCAGATGCTCTATTACTATGTGGACGGTGATCTTTCCATGCAGATGCCAATTGTAACAGGGAATATTAACAGAGGCCGTGGAACGCCCACAGGAATTTATCCTGTTTACAATAAGCGCTATCACACCAATCTGGTGGGGGTGGATTATGTGTCATACGTGAATTACTGGCTCGGTGTTAACAAGGGAGTAGGCATTCACGATGCTCTTTGGCGCAATAAATTTGGAGAAGAAATATACAAATCCGACGGGTCTCATGGGTGCATAAATTGTCCGCTGGAAACAGTGGAAAAGCTCTGGGAAGTAGTGGATGTTGGTACGCCTGTGATACTGTATTACTAGTGAAAAGAACTCTCTTGGGAATTAAGAATATTAGTCAATAATAATGGCACGGAGTGGGATTTGAAAAAGTCTTGCATCGTGCCTTTTTGATTTCTGAATTTGAGTTTCAAAATCGCGAAAAAAAGTTCAAAAAACCGTTACGACATTCTTGCAAAGGTGCTAGTATAGCTGTTGGAAAACAGATACTACATTAAGAATATATCTTGTGAGGAATGTTTAAATGATGAGAAGAGTGTGTAACAGAGTACTTGGTGTGATTCTTGCAGCAGCCCTGGCCATGACACCAGCCATGACTATATTTGCTGCTCAGGAAGAGGAGATAATTCTTCTGGGCTCTGAAGATGAAGAACAGGATCCGGATGAACAGGACGAAGAAGATAACGAAAGTGAACTAGAGAAAAGCGATCGTTCAGATATCTCTGTTGAAGATAATGACGACATCAACGAATCTGATAACAAGGACCAGGATGAGGAAGATGCTGCTTTAGAAGAAATTGTGGATGAGGATGCCGAGGCCCTTGATCAGGATGAGCTTTCTGAAGAGGAAGAGTTATCAGAACTTCTTGGCGTTTCAAAGCTTATGTCCGAAGACCAGGATAAGACTCTTCTTGCAAATAGCGTAAAATCCGGAACCCTGGATAATGGGATGACTTGGGAGCTTGTAGATGGAAAGCTTACAATTACTGTTTCTGATGATGAGACAATTAAAAACAGGACAGTTATTCCTGATTTCTGGGTGTTAGGTGCACCTATGCCTGAGTGGCATGATTATGCATCAGAGATAACAGAAATAGAATTAGATGAAAGAATAACCAAAATTGGAATATATGCATTCACGGATACGAACATCACAGAGATTACGATTCCAAAGAATATTGAGATGACTTATGGAGGTGCATTTAAAAATTGTAAAAACCTCTCTAAAGTTGTTTTGGAATCGATACATGGAGGTGTATCTCAGACCTATCTTGGTTGTAATATTTCTGAGGTGGTTTTTCCTGAAGGAATTGAAGAAATTCCCAATAATCTTTTTCAGGATGCCACTTTTGCACCGGGATTCCATCTGGTTATTCCTAAAACTGTAAAGAGAATTGGCGCAAGTGCGTTCTCTGCATATGATTTTTCCGGCGAAGGTGGAATTTCTTCGATAGAATTTGAAGAAGGATCTCAGCTGGAAGAAATCGATGATTGGGCATTTCTCTATACCAATATTAGAAAAATTGAATTTCCCAGTACTTTAAAGAGAATTGGAGATCAGGCATTTTGTCGTACAGCACTGGAAGAAGTGGTTATTCCTGATGGAGTGGTTCAAGTTGATGTGGCTGCATTCATTTGGATGAAGAACCTTAAAAAAATCACTTTCCCATCATCTGTAAGGTATATGGGATTGGGATTATATGGTGATGAAAAAGTTGAAGATTTTGGTGATGAATATATTGGTGAAAGAGAATATGAATATGTAGTTTCAAATGCCAATGGTTCTAAGGTTAAATTTGTAGCTCCAACCGGATCTCTTGCATGGCGTCATGCAGTAAGATATAACGGCTATCAGGAGTGCAATTATGATATTTCCGGCGCAACACCTGCTTCCTACAATGCTTTTCTGGTTTTCTTTAATGCTAATGGTGGTGATGACGGATACCTTGAGAAAGGAACAAGTTCTCTCGAAGGTGGATTAACAGGAAGGTTCAGTTCTAAAGAACTTAGAAAGATAAGCAATTTTGATGAAACAAGTTTTACCAGTGCAGATGGTTTTATTCAATACATGAATGGTGATGACTCTGTGTTATTGACTGGTACAGAATTTGTGAGACCAGGTTATACTCTGACAGGATGGAAAGCTTCTAATGGTAAGACCTATGGTGCTAATGCAGAGCTTAAAGGAATTGCAAAAAATGGCGAAGTAGTTGCCATTACAGCTCAGTGGGTACCTACAAAGTACACCATCAAATACAATAACAATGGTGGGGCATTAAATAGGGGAATTAAAGTTTCTACTACATATACTGTAACAGGTAATGCTTTTGACCTGCCTACTGCAGCCACAATTACAAAGACAGGCTACACATTTAAAGGCTGGTATGATAACAAAGATTTTGAAGGCGATGCTATTACAAGGGTTGAACTTGGTACTTTTGCAGAACAGACTCTGAATCTTTTTGCAAAGTGGGAGAAGAACTCTTATACATTAAATCTTGATAAGAACGCTGCTGACGCTGCGATGGCTGAGGGACAGGATGATAGTGTGGTCCTTGAGTATGATGAATCCTACACTCTGTCTAAAAATCTTTTCACAAGGAATGGTTATACCTTTGCATCCTGGAACACCAAGGCAGATGGAAGAGGCAAAAAGTATGCAACTACTGCTGTAGTAAAGAACCTTATGACCGGTGCAACAGATAATGAAAGCATTACTTTGTTTGCTCAGTGGACACCAAATACTTATAAGATCACTTACGATCTTCAGGGCGGAAAGCAGTCAGGAGCACCTACATCCTATAAGACAAATACAGGCGCAACTCTTAAGACTCCTGTAAAGACCGGCTATAAGTTCATGGGCTGGTTATCAGATAATGAAGATGTAGTTATTTCAGAGAATAACACTATTTCTAAGGATGCTGGAAATTACGGTAAAGTAAAGCTTGCTGCACAGTGGGAAGCTATTAAGTACTCTGTAGTAGTAATGCATGATTCAGTTGAAGAGAATTATACAGATGATGTGATCAGCTACGGGGAAATAGTTGATATGGGTGATGTTGCCAAGGCGCTTAATGGTGAAAACTCTGAGAATCAGAGTATTGATTACTTCACAACACAGCCTAATGGCAAGGGCACTAAGTATTATGTAAACAAATACTATAAGAATCTGGCTTCTGTAGAAGGCGCTAAAGTAGTTCTTTACCCTCACTGGGGTTCTAAGACTTACAGAATTGTTTATGAAGCAGATTTTGGTGATAACTCAGATGAGTTTAGTTTGTCAGATGTGACAAATCTTTCAAATATGCCATTAACTTATGATCCTGTTAAGGGTACAAAGCTAGTGATCCCTACAGTAAAGGGATTTGATTTTGACGGCTTTGAAGTTAATGCGTTGACAGCTGGAGCCGGCACAGAGTGGACTATTGTTCCTGACAAGAGAACCAAGAATATTACTCTTTCTAAATGGGGGAAGGGCGATCTTAAGGTTACAATGAAGTTCAAGCCTGTGGCTTACACTGTTGTGCTGATGCCAAATGCCAAGAATGCTTATGAAGTTACTGGTACTGACTATAAGAAGGCTGTAAACCACACTTATACCAATGTTGCTTATTCTGGTGAAGATGTAACAATGGATCTGGATGTGGACTCACTTAGAAGATTTGGTTATGACTTTGTGGGATTCAACACCCTTTCAAACGGAAGAGGAACATATCTTACTGAGGATGAGAATGGCAGATTTGTTCTTTCAGGTCTTTCTCAGAAGAATACTACAGTAAAGTGCTATGCTATCTGGAAGGGCGTTGATTACAATATTTCATATTATGAATCTATAGGTAATGAGTATTCATCGGGTGGTGACTATACAGCATTAACTGCTATGGAAGCTAACACAAAGACAAACAGGAATCCGGCTACAGGTGTAGGCGGAAAGGCTGTAAAGTTTAACAATCCTGTGAAGACCGGTTACGCATTTACAGGCTGGACTTTAGTTCCGGCAGAACCTTCTGCATATGGAGTACATTACACCACAAGGGGTGCTAATGGACCTATTACAGGACTTTCAACTGAGAATGAAATTGATGCTGTAGCAATTGCAAACTTCACACCAATCAGCTATAAGCTGAAAATCAGCAGCAACGGAGGCGTTATCGCAGCTACAAAAAAAGCAGGAAGCCTTCAGCTTGGAACCTTTGGTTATGATGATGATGTGAAGGATAATATCGCATCAAAACTGAATGCCCAGTTCAATAGAAAGGGCTATGTATTTGCCGGATTTGCTCTGGATTCCAGAAGTAAGAAGATGATCATGGATGAGACCGGCGCACTTCTTGGAGACTTTGCAGGTGAGACTGAAGTGGCAGGACTTGCAACTAAGAACAATCAGACTGTAACAGTCTATACAGTTTGGGAGAAGGTAGTAGCAGATAAGCCTGTTATCACATCAGCAACTCTTCAGGATGGCTCCTTATCATTGAATTATACTGTTGGAAAGACTGCAGCTGATACTGAATATGTGATCGAGTACTCCAATAGCTTGTTATTCAGGAACAAAGTATCAAATACAGTTGCAAAAACAAGCGCTAACATTGAAGGACTTACTTCCGGTAAGACTTACTATATAAGAGTTAAGCAGACTAAGACAGACTCTCAGGGTAACACAGTATCTGGTGCCTGGAGTAAGACTGTAAAAGTTAAATAATTATATTGTCATAAGAGCCAATTCACTTTGAAGTGAATTGGCTCTTTTTTTGATTCAAAAAATAAAATAACAAGTGATAATTTAACGCGTTCTTGACAAAAATTATTTTGAGTATACAATAATTTTTATAGTTGCAAATCGCAAAAATAAAATTTGCGTACGGTAAAATATTTTTGTTTAGGAGGAGATTTAAATTGTCACGAGTTTATAATTTTTCAGCTGGTCCGGCAGTGCTTCCGGAAGAGGTGTTGAAACAGGCTGCAGCAGAAATGCTT